>JANPOH010000323.1:0-9014 GCA_031427895.1 Betaproteobacteria bacterium | reverse complement strand
AACTTGCCCGCGTTGTTGCGCTTGCTCTGGCCTTGGGTACGGTCTCGCAGCCGGCGGTAACTGCCACGGTAACCGGTACCATGTCGGTCAGTCTCACCCTAAACGGGACTTGCACGTCGGTGTCGGCTACCCCACTCAACTTCGGCACGGTCACCCAGGGGACCGCCCCCACAATTACCGCGACGGCCGCTATAACGGTAACTTGCAGCGTTGACACTATCTACACTGTGGATCTGGATGCGGGGCTGACATTTACTGGAGTTCAGCGAGCACTCATAGCGGGGGGCTCTGGCTTCCCTTACGATATTTACCAGGACGCGGGCCTTACGCTAATATGGGGAACAACAGTTTTGAGTGGCACGCTCCTTACCCCGACGCCTATGGGCGCTTCTGGGTCCGCGATCCACACTGCCTTCGGTAGAGTAATCCCCAGTTTCGCCGATCCCATCGGAATCTATACCGATACAGTAACTGTGACGGTGAATTATTAGCGGTGCATCTGGCGCTCGATGGCGCCGGGTTAGTATCGCCAGCGCCCTCGCTTTTTGCTTGGGTGTCGCTACGCCGGGCGCGCAAGCGGCAGCGGACTTCGGCATCGAGCCGCTGCGGCTGGATTTGTCGAAAGCGCGCAAGAACGGCTCGCTGCGGCTGCGCAATAACGGCGATGCGCCGGTGCTGGTGCAGGTGGACGCCGTTACCTGGGCGCAGCGCGACGGGCGCGACACCCTCGACAAAACCACAGTGCTGCTCGCCTCGCCACCGATTTTTCGTTTAGCGCCGAAGGGCAGCCAGACCATCCGCGTGGGGCATAGTGCCGCCGCGCACGCCACGCACGAGACCACCTATCGCATCCTGATCCGCGAGGTGGCCGAGAAATCGTCCGGGCAGAGCGGCGTGGGCACGGTGATGCAGTTGTCGCTGCCGGTATTCGTCGCGGCGGACAAGCCCGCCAAGCCGGAGCTGGCCTGGCGGCTTACCCGCACGCCGGAGGGTAAGCTCAGGCTCACTGCCGACAATCGCGGCGCGAGCCATGCGCAAATCGCCGAGGTGAAGCTGGAACCTTCTCTGCTGTCGCCTGACACCAAGCCTGCGGGTTATCTGCTGCACGGCCAGTCGCGGTTTTGGGAATGGGCGTCAAAGGAAACGCCGCCCGCAGGAGTCAAAATCAGTTACCGGCTTAACGGGCAACCGGCGGAGGCCGCGGTTCAGGTGGGTCATTGAGTCTCGGTGCATACCGGATCGCACCGTAGATGGCTCTGCGCCGCTGCTAATGCGTATCATCATCCTTGCCGTGCTGTTGGGCGTGGCTGCCATTGTTACCGTTGTTACTAATGCCAACGCGCAATCCGCGCGGGTGCGCGCGCTGGTCGAGCTCACGCTGAACGGGCAAGCGCTCGGCACCACCGAGTTGCTGCGCGAGGGCGCGGCGTGGTACGCCAGCGAGACGGATGTTGCCGAGTGGCGGCTGCGCGCCACGCAGACGCGGACAATTGCTTTCGGCGGGCGCAACTGGAAGCTGCTTAACGACCTGCCCGGCGCGCGCTTTGAGTTCGACGAGGCAGAGCAGCGCCTGCACATCGAAATTGCGGTAAGCGCGTTTGCAGGTTCGCGGCTGGACGCGATGGCCGGCGTGCAAGGTGTTACGCCCGAGCTGTCGCAGGCGCGCGGCGGTTTTATCAACTATTCGCTGTTTGCGAGCCAATCCGCCACGCAAAGCACGAGCGAAACTTCAAACAGTCGCAGTCTCAACGGTTTTTTCGACGGCGCGCTGTTCGCGCCCGGCGGCACGCTCACCGCAAGCGTGGCGGGCCTTAACCTGACGGGCGCGGCGCCGGGGCGCGGCAACCATTTTGTGCGCATCGAGTCGCAGTGGCGGCGCGACTATCCGCAAGACGCCACCTCGCTGGTGGTGGGCGATACGCTGAGCGGCGGCGGTTTGGTGGGGCGTTCGACGCGCTTTGCCGGTGTGCAATGGCGCAGCGATTTCACCCTGCGCCCCGGCTTTGTCAAGTTCGAGCGACCGAGTCTGGCGGGCGAGGCGTTAACGCCGAGCGTGGTGGAGCTGTTCGTGAACGGGCAGTTGCGCGGGCGCAGCGAGGTGGCGCCTGGGCCGTTCGAGATTCCACCGATACCTTTTGTCACCGGCCGCGGCGAAGCAACGGTGGTGGTGCGCGACATCTTCGGCCGCCAGCAGGTGATCACGCAACCCTTTTACGCCACCAGCACCTTGCTGCGCGCGGGTGTCACCGAGCATTCGCTGGAGGCGGGGGCGGCGCGGCGTGCGTTTGGTGTTGAGAGCGGGCGTTACGGCACGGCGTTCGCCTCGGGCCTGATGCGCCACGGCTGGACGCCGGGGCTTACCACCGAGGTCAAGCTCGAAGCGAGCCGCCATCAGGCCATGGCGGGCGGCGCGGTGACTGCGTTGCTGCCGTTGTCCGTGCTCGCTACTGCGGGCGGCGCGGTCAGCGACGGCGAGCGCGGGAGCGGCGCGCTGTCGCTGTTTAACCTCGATGCGGGCATTCCGCAGCGCCTGAACTTCAACTTCAATCTGCTGCGCACGCACCGCGATTTTCGCCAGCCCGCGATAGAATCCGCCGCCGCGTTTGCACGTTACCAGTCAAATGCCACGCTGAGCGCGCCGCTCGGCATTTTTGGCACCCTGGCGTTCAGCGCCATCACCTTGAACACCGGGACGCAGCCGACGCGCATCAACTCGGCCAGCTACAGCGTAACGCTGGCGAGGCGCGTCGCGCTGGTGCTGAATGCGACGCGCAGCGTGACCACGGAAAAATCAAAATCCGTTTTCATGCTGCTGTCGATGCCATTCGGCGAGCGCGGCGGCGTCACCGTGCATCAAACGCGCAGCGGCGCCTCCGAGTCGATGATCGCGACGCTGCAATCGAGCGCGCCGCTCGACGGCGGCTACGGCTACCGCTACGCCGCCAACCGTAATAATGCCGTTGATCGCCATGATGCCGGCGTGTCGGCACGCTTTGCCGCGCTGGAAGCCTCGTTCGATGCGAGCGTGGACCGCAACACCACCCATTACCGCACCGACGTGCGCGGCGCGCTGGTGCATCTGGACGGCGGCTGGCATGCGTCGCGCACGGTGCAGGATGGTTTCGCGCTGGTGCGTGCGCCGGGTCTTGCCGATGCGCCGGTGCGGGTCAACAATGTGCCGGTGGGCCGTACCGGGAAGGACGGCGACTTCGTGGCGACATCGATATTCGCCTACAACAGCACGCGCATCGCTATCGGCACGGACGACCTGCCACTGGAGATTACGCTGGAACCGAACGAGCACAAGGTGGCGACCGGGTTTCGCAGCGGCGCGCTGGCGCAATTTCGCGTGGTGCGCGATGAGGGCATACTCTTATTGGTGCGTTTACCCGATGGCTCGCCGCTGGCGACGGGTGCTACCATCCGCGTCGACGGTGGTGACAAGAGTCGTGCTGAAGAAGCGCTGGTCGGCTATGACGGCAAGGCATTCTTCACCAAGCTGGGATTGCCCGCGCGTCTGGTTGCCGAATACGAGCAGCTTGTGGACAAAAAGCCGGTAATCAAGCGTTGCGCGTTCGCGGTAGCGGAGATGCCCGCGGAGCCGCGCGCACAAGCCGCGATGCGCGGCCAGAGCGTGACGTGCGTGCCGCAATGAGCAACGCCGTGCGCGGGTTTGTTGCCTTGATGTTGCTTGCCGCGGCGCAATTGGTGGCGGCAGCGGGATGCAGCGTGACGTCGGCGTCGATGGCGTTTGGAACCACTTCCGCCGGCGTTGCCGGGCCTGTGGATACCCAAGGTACACTGTCATTTACCTGCACCGGGGTTCTGGGCGAAACCGTGGTGTATACCGTTTCACTTTCGGCGGGCGGCGGCGGCACGGGATTCAATCCGCGTGCGCTGAGGAGCGGAGCGAATTCGATTCAGTACAACGTCTACGGCGACTCGGCGCGCACGCGACTCTGGGGCGATGGCACGTCCGGCACCTTCACCGAATCAGGTTCGCTATCGATTACCGGAGGCCCGACGCCGCGCAGCGTGCCGGTCTATGGGCGGGTATTCGGCGGCCAATCGGCGAAGCCAGGCGCGTATAGCGATAGTTTGATGATTACGATCAGCTTCTGAGGGCGCGCCAAGTATCCGGCAAGCTGCGTTATGGCTCGTCCGGCGTGGAGGGCAGATCGAGATGGTGATGGCGGGCATTTCCATCGCCACGCCGCCATCGATACTCGCGCGGCTGAATGCGGACATCGTGCGGATCACCAACAGCACGGACGTGCGCGAGCGCTTCGCCAATCAGGGCGGCGAGGCGCGTTCCAGCACGCGCGAAGAATTCATAGCGCTGATCGACAGTGATCTGCGGCGCTGGCAAACGGTGGTGAAGGCGGCGGGCTTGCGGGCGGAGTAGCGCGGCAGCGCCGCTGACGATGGGAAATCGTAAGTATTTGTTTTTAAACAGTAAATCTAAATTTGTCATCGAACAAGATTACGGCATAATGGCACCCGCCGCACGTTCGCGCGTTGCGGGTGTGCGCTGGCAACCGCTATCTGACGTTTTCAATCCCGTTCGTTTTTCAGATCAATCAGGAGGAAATCATGAGTTCCCGTTTCCGCTTCATCACATTGCGTTCACTCACAGGTGCGGCCGTGCTCGCACTTGCATCGCAGGCAGGCGCGCAGCAGCCTCCCGCCGCCGCGCAGCCCGCACCCGCGCCGCAGGCGCAGCCCGAACAAAAGCCCATTACGCCACCGCCGCCGCCCTCGTGGCAGCAGGGCCGCCCGGAGTCGATGAAGAGTTCAACGCTCGCGCCGAATCCGCCGGGGATGACGGCTAAGGCTGCGTCGGACATGAAGCTCGACAAAATCAAGTTGCCGCCAGGCTTCAAGATTGAGTTGTGGGCCGAAGGCATGCCCAATGCGCGCTCCATCGCCGTGGGTGCCAAGGGCACGGTGTTCGTCGGCACGCGGCTGGTCGAAGCGGTCTATGCCATCACCGAAAAAGACGGCAAGCGCGAAGTTAAAACCATACTCAAGGGTTTGCATCGTCCGAACGGCATCGCGTTTCATAACGGCTCGCTGTATGTGGCGGAGATCTCGCGCATCCTGCGATACGACAACATCGAAGACAAGCTCGACAATCCGGGCCAGCCCACGGTGGTGTTCGACGCGCTGCCGAAAGATGAGCCGCACGGCTGGAAATACATGGTGATGGGGCCGGACGGGTGGCTGTATTTCAACATCGGCGCGCCGTGCAACACCTGCGTGCCGTCGGATGTGCACGCAACGCTGATGCGGGTGGATCCAAAAAACGGCGTGATGGAAACCGTCGCCAGAGGCGTGCGCAACAGCGTCGGCATGGCGTTCCATCCCGTGACCCGTGAATTGTGGTTTACCAATCACGGCCGCGACTGGATGGGCGAGGATCTGCCGCATGACACGCTGCATCGCTTGCCGAACGCCGCCAGGAAGTCCGCGCATTTCGGTTTCCCGTATTGCCATCAGGGTGATTTGCCTGACCCGGAACTCGGCAAGGGCCGTTCGTGCGGCGAATTCATGCCACCAGCGCTGAAGCTCGGGCCGCATATCGCGCCGCTGGGCATGCGTTTTTACACCGGGAAAATGTTTCCGGCGGAGTATCGCAATCGCATCATCATCGCCAATCACGGCTCGTGGAACAAGACGCAGAAGATCGGCTTTAATCTGATGCAGGTCACGCTGGACGCGCAAGGCAAGGCAGTGAAATACGAGCCGTTCGCCGAAGGCTGGGCCGACGGCAACGCCTACTGGGGCCGCCCGGTGGATGTGCAGGTGATGAACGATGGCGCGCTGCTGGTATCGGACGACTTGGCCGGCGCGCTGTTTCGCATCAGCTATAAGAAGTGAGGGGTGAGGCGTTAGGCGTGAGGCGCGGGGCGCGGGTAATCGCGCTTACGCTGGTGTTGTTCGCAAGCGTTGAAGGGCGTGCGGCGGACGTGGAGGCCGGGCGCGGCAAGGCCGAAGTGTGCGTGGCGTGCCACGGGCCGAACGGCAATGCCACGTTGCCGGGCGTGCCTTCGCTTGCCGCGCAGCCGGCGATGCACACTTTTTTGCAACTGCTGCAATTTCGCGAAAAGCGCCGCGCTGACCCGCGGATGTCGCCTTTCGCGGAGAAATTAAGCAATCGCGACATGCAGGACATCGGCGATTATTTTGCCGCGCAAAAGCCCGTCGCGCCGGTTTTCACGGCGGATGCCGCCAAAGCCGCCAGCGGACGCAAACTGCTGGAGGCGCATCACTGCGGCTCGTGCCACATGCCCGATCTGTCGGGGCAGAATCAGATTCCGCGGTTGGCCGGACAAAATTACCAGTACCTGGTGACACAAATGCGCGGACTCAAAGACGGCAGCCGCCGCGACATCGATGGCACCATGGCGAGCGCGGCGCAGGCATTAAGCGAGCAGGACATTGAGCACCTCGCGCATTATCTGGCGGGTATGAAGTAAACAGGCGTTGAACGAAACAACAGAGGTCGCATGAACAATTGCATGATGAAAAGCGCGGTAGCCGCGGCGTTGGCCGCTCTGGCCGGCGGCGCCGTGGCGCAAACGGCGCAGAAGCCGGCGGTGTTGCCCGAAGTATCGGTGAGCGCCACGCGCGTCGAGCGCGACAACATGGATATCCCGGCGTCGATCGATACCATCGATCAGCGCGCCATCCGCGAGGGTAATCCGCAGGTGAATTTGTCGGAAGCGTTAAACCGCGTGCCCGGCATCGTGGTGCAGAATCGGCAGAACTACGCGCAGGATTTGCAGATATCGTCGCGCGGCTTCGGCGCGCGTTCGACGTTCGGCGTGCGCGGTTTGCGGCTCATCGCCGATGGCATCCCCGCCACCATGCCCGACGGTCAGGGGCAGGCCGCCACATTCAATCTGTCATCGGCGAAAAGCATCGAGGTGCTGCGTGGACCGTTCGCCAGCCTGTACGGCAACTCCGCCGGCGGCGTGGTGCAAATTTTTACTGCCGACGGGCCGAAGGAACCCAAGGTGTCGGTGAATGCGCTCTACGGCAGCTATGACACCACCAAGCTCGGCTTGCACTATGGCGGCCAGCATGGCCCGCTGAACATCGTACTCGACGCCTCGCGCTTCGAGACCAACGGCTATCGCGATCACAGTTCCGCGCGGCGCGATCACTTCAACGCCAAATTCAAGTATGACCTGGGCAGTGCAGGTGTATTCACGCTGGTATTGAATGCGCTGGATCAGCCGGAAACCGAAGACCCGCTGGGACTGACCGCCGCGCAGGTGGCGTTGAATCCGAAACAGGCGGGCGGTAATTTTGCCGTGGGCGGCGCGAACGCGATCACTTTCAACACCCGCAAAAGTATCTCGCAAGGTCAAGCGGGGCTGACCTACGATGTGTCGTTGTTCCCGTCCACCAAGTTGCATGCACGTGTCTATCTGGGCGACCGGCAAGTCACGCAGCATCTGGCAATACCACTCTTCACGCAGAACGCATTCATCAGCCCCGGCGTGCGCACGCATTCCGGCGGCGTGGTTGATCTGGATCGCGGCTTTGGAGGCGCCGCCGTGCGTTTGACGCACGAAACCAAATTGGCGGGCGGGCCGTTCACATTAAGCGCCGGTGTGGATTACGACCGCATGAAAGAACGCCGGCGCGGGTTTCTCAACAACCTGAGCGTCACCGGCGATCTGCGGCGCGACGAAGATAATGTGGTGTCAAACACCGACTTCTACGCGCAAGCTGAATGGCAGGTCATCAAGGATTTAAGTTTGATGGCGGGCCTGCGACGCAGTACGGTGCAATTCAGCTCGACCGACTATTTCATCGCGACCAACGCCAATGACAGCGGCGCGGTGGACTACGCACGCACCACGCCCGCGTTGGGCGCCACCTACAAAATCACGCCGCTGCTGAATGTTTACGCCAATTTCGGCAAAGGCTTCGAGACGCCGACCTTCGCGGAGCTGGCTTATCGGCCCGCCGGCGGCACGGGGCTGAATTTTGCTTTGCAGCCTGCGGACAGCATCCACCGCGAAGCGGGTTTGAAAACCCTGATCGGTGATAGTGGCCGTGCGAACGTCGCGTTGTTTCGCGTGGACGTGACCAACGAAATCGTCGTCGATACCAACACCGGCGGACGTTCAACCTTCAAGAACGCGCCCGGCACGCGGCGCGAAGGGCTGGAAGCCGGCTGGGCGCAAAAGTTCGTGCATGGATTCGAAGCGGCAGCCTCGTACACGCGGCTCAACGCGCGCTTCACGCAGGCATTCACTACGGTGACCGGCACGCCCGCCGCGCCCGTCACCGTGGCGGCGGGCAGCAAACTGCCCGGCATCGCCGCCGTCAATTTCTTTGGCGAAGTGGTGTGGCGTCACGCGCCGAGCGGCTTTCATGCCGGCGTGGAGTATCGCCACAGCGGCAAGATTTATGTCAACGACCAGAATGCCGCCGCCGCGGACGCCTACAACGTGTGGAACCTGCGTGCGGGGATGCAACAGCGCGGCAAAGGCTGGAAGCTCACCGAGTTCTTGCGCATCGACAACGTCGGCAATAAAAATTACATCGGCTCGGTGATCGTGGCGGAGGCGAATAATCGTTTTTACGAGCCTGCGCCGGGGCGTAATTACATGATCGGCGTTAATGCGGAGTTGCAGTTTTAAAACCCTCATATTTATATCGTCGACCGCGACACAGCAAAAAAGGAGCACATCATGAGCATGAAAATTTCGGATATCGCTAAAAGCAAGATGTTGAAAACCATGGGCGCCATGAAAGGCGAAGCGGCGGCCAGCCGCTCGGGGCAGGGGGGGGCGACCGTGGATCGGCGCGAGCAGCGCAAGGCGGATCAGGCGGCGGGGCTGGTGCCGTTTGCGTGCAAGCTGCCGCTGGATTTGGTTAACGCCTTGCGCGAAGCGGCGGTCGCGCGCGGGATGGGGCTGAATGAAGTCGTGGCGGCGTTGTTGCGAAAAGGTTTGGCTTGATCGCGCTGGGCCCGGCGGCGCGCTTGTGCGGGG
>JANPOH010000322.1:0-4934 GCA_031427895.1 Betaproteobacteria bacterium | reverse complement strand
TGATTGGGATGATGGCACATTACTTGATCGATGGGAAAAATATATCACCCGCATGCCGATCACCTATCGGCAATGCGTGACCATGTTCACCGAGGAAATGTCTTGGCTCAAAGGCCGTGATCTTGAACTGGTGATGGGCGGTGCTTTCGTTCAATGGCTGGGGTGGAAGCGGCCCGCTGCCGCCTGATCCACTTCACTTCTTGCAACCCATTCACCACAAGGAAAGCAATATGCGCCTGCCCAAGTTAAGTTCCGACAAGTTCACCCCGCGCCAGAAAGAGGTCGCCGACAAACACAATGCCCGGCGTGATCGTCTCGCGGGGCCGTACGATGTGTGGATACACAGCCCCGAGTTGTTTGAGAAAGTATCCGCCGTCAGCAATTACATGCGTTTCGATTGCGGGCTGCCGGTGAAGCTGCGCGAGTTTGGTATCCTGGTCACCGCGCGCTATTGGGATGCGCAGTTTTCATGGAACGCGCACGTAGACAAGGCGCTGGCCGCCGGCGTTCCGCAGGATGTCATTGACGATCTTGCCGCCGGCAAGAAGCCCAACTTTAAGGCCGACGACGAGCGCGTTTATTACAACTTCGCGATGGAAGCGCTGGAAAATCATTTCGTCAGCAAGCCAACGTTCGACGAAGCGCGCGCGCTTTTCGGCGAGCGCACGCTCGTCGATCTGATTGGCTCGGTGGGTTATTTTTCGATGCTGCAAATTTGCCTGAACAGCGCCGAGGTGGATTTACAGGCCGACCGCAAGCCGCCGTTTGCGAACGTGCGCGGGTATAAGAAGATAGGGTGAGCCGCGACGCCGCATGACAGGCAGTAGAAAATTTTAAACTTTTCCGGAGGATACAAAAATGGATCTGGGACTCAAAGGCAAAAACGCCATCGTCACCGGCGGTAGTCAGGGCATCGGCAAAGCCATCGCGCGTGAACTCGCCCGCGAAGGCGTGAATGTCGCCATCGTCGCGCGCAAAAAAGAGGCGCTGGATGCGGTGGCAAAGGAGCTCTCCGCCGAAACCGGTGGCCGCGTCATCGGGATCACGGCGGATGTCACCAGCAAAGATCAGGTCGAAGCGATGGTTGCCGAAGCCGCCAAACAGTTCGGCTCGCTGCATATACTGGTGAACAGCGGCTCGTCGCCGGGTGGCTCCGCCTCCGCTATCGGCCCGATTGAAACCGTGGTCGATGAAGACCTGCTGCTCGACTTCAATACCAAATACGTGGGCGCGTTGCGTTGCGCCCGCGCGGTGATTCCGCACCTGAAAAAGCAGGGCTGGGGCCGCATCATCAATATCAGCGGCACTAACGCGCGCAACGCCGGCAACCTGAGCGGCGGCGCGCGTAATGCGTCGTTGGTACACATGGCCAAAACCCTGGCCGTGCAACTGGGCCGCTTCGGCATTACGGTGAACTGCGTCCACCCCGGCACCACCCGCACCGAGCGCACCCCAAGCCTGTTGGCCGCACAAGCCGCCAAGCTCGGCGTCACGCCCGAAGAAGCCGAAAAGCTTGCCTATGCTCCCGATGCCCCGCGCGGCAACGCCATCTGCCGCATGGTCGATGCGTCGGAAGTAGCGTTCGTCACGACGTTCCTCGCCTCGGATAAATCGTGGGCGATCAGCGGCGAGCTGGTGGTGGCGACGGGTGGGGCGGGACGGTCGGTGTATTACTGACCTTCCCGTGTTTGGCGGGTTTGGGCTTGCGGGTGACGAGATCGGGGTTGTGATTTACTGATGTGCGATGCCGACGATACTTGATGAATTGTATTGGCGTCGGCGGGCATATCGTCAAGCGCGAACAGGTTCATTGTTTTTCACGCCATAGACGGAACGCGGTTCATTCACCGCCCAGCGAATGCGCCGTGCAGTTGCCGGGCCGATGCCTTGCAACGCACCGAGATCATCGGGATGCGCATGCAGCACGTTTTCAATTGAGCCAAATTTATCCAGCAGACGCTGCGCCCGGGCCGAACCGATGCCCGGCAATCCTTGCAGGATATGGAGTTGCAGTCCCCGCTTTCCTTTGGGCCTTGTACCTTTGCGTGGAATGGCGCCTGATACGACAGTCTGAATCTGCCGCGCCGCGTAGAGCATAAGCCGGGCCGACTCTTCAGGGTTTAATGAGCGTCGTCTTCGCGCAGCTTGTCGATTAGATCATTGGTGACAACGCCACCGCGTTTCGGGAAAGGCCGCAAGCCATAGACTGCCTGCGGCGCCCGCGCGACCGGTGTATCCGGCGGCGCGTTTAATGCGTGGCGGGCGAGTGCGGAAATCACTTCTCCGGTGGTTTTTTTCTCGCGGCGCGCGCGCTCCTTTGCGGCGTTCAGCACATCGTTGGCAATATCAAGCGTGGTTCGCATGCATCGGATGTTAATGCATCAAACATCTCATGGAAAATGTGCGGCTCACAATGTGCGGCTCACACAAGGGTTATGCGTTTCGATCGAAGAATAATTTACTAAGTAATTGTTTTTAAAGGATATTTAATAATGTTCCGGCGATGCGGCACGTGATCCGGCGCAACGCGCCACGCTACTGCGGCTCAACGCCGGCGGTCTTCACCAGTCTGGTGAGTTTTGCCATTTCCGCGCGAACAGCCGCGGCCATTTGCTCCGGGGTGTCGCCGATGGGTTCGCTGGCGCCTTCGCGTTCGAGCCGCTGTTTGAATTCCGGCGTCTGCATCACCTTCACGATGGCGTTGTTCAGCCGCGCGATGATCTCCGGCGGGATTTTCGCCGGCGCCCAGGTGGCGAAGGTGTTGGTGGCTTCGTAGTTGTCGAGTCCGCGCGTGGCCGCGACCGTGGGCACCTCGGGCAGTTGTTTGGAGCGGACTTTGCCGGTCACTGCCAGCGCGCGCAGCTTGCCTGCGTTGATATGCGGCAGCGAGGGCGTGATGCCGGCGAAATTGAGCGGCACGTGCCCGGCGATGGTGTCGATCAGCGCCGCTGCGCCGCCTTTGTAGGGGACATGCACGAGGCGAACATTCGCCATGCCGTTAAACAGTTCGCCCGCCAGATGCGACATGCTGCCGATGCCGAACGAGGCGTAATCCACCTGACCGGGACGTGACTTGGCGAGCGTTACAAGGTCAGACACCGTTTTCGGCGGAAAGGCCGGGTGCAGCACGATCACCATCGGCGTCCATGCAATCCGCGTGATCGGCGCGAAGTCGTTGAGCGTGTCGTAGTTGAGTTTTTTGTAGACCGCCGGATTGGTGACGTGCGAGGTGATGATATGAAACATGATCGTATAGCCGTCGGGCAGCGCCCGCGCCACCGCCTCGGCGCCGATGATGCCGTTCGAGCCGCCGCGATTGTCCACGATTACGGTTTGCCCCAGCGCGCGGGACAGCGGCTCCGCCAGCGTGCGGCCGAGAATATCCGTCGCGCCGCCCGGCGGCCACGGCACCACCATGCGTACGGGTTTTAGCGGATACGCCTGCGCGGCCACGCCGCAGGCGCCGCCGCACAGTGTCATGCACACCAGATGCCGGATTGTTTTCATGTTCTGCTTTCTGAATGGAATTGGTATTAACCCGCCGCCAGCGCGGACAGCACCCGCTCGCGCGTGAACGGCATATCGCGCAGGCGCACGCCGATGGCGTTATGGATGGCATTGGCAATCGCGGCCGCCGTCGGTCCTTGCACCGCTTCGGCCGCGCCCAGCGTCACCTCGGTGGGGCGATTGATGACCGTGACCTCGATCACCGGCGCTTCGCTGAAAGTCAGAATCGGATAGTCTTCCCAGCCGTGCGTGACTATACCTTGCGGTTCGTAACGCACCTGTTCCTTCAGCGTCCAGCTTGTTGATTGAATGATGCCGCCTTCAGTCTGGTTGATAATGCCGTCGGGGTTTACCGCCAGCCCCGCGTCGATGGCCGCCCATGCGCGCTTGACGGTGATGTCGCCGGCGACCTCGACTTCCACGATCACCGCGGCGTAGGCGGCCTGACTTTTGTAACGCGCGAAACCGATGCCGCGTCCGCGCGAGCCGTCGCCTTTTTCACCGGCACTCCATCCGGCCAGCTTCGCCGCCGCCTCGATCACCGCGCGTGCGCGCGGGTCTTTGAGATGCCGCAGGCGAAATTCGACCGGGTCGGCATTGGCCGTCTGCGCCAGCTCATCCAGAAACGATTCCAGCGCGAACACATTGGTGTGCGCGCCGAGCGAGCGCAGCGCCGAGACACGCAGCGGCGCGCGCGCAACATAGTGGTTGGTGATGCGCTGGTTTGGAAACACGTACAGCGGAATCGCGTTGCGATGGCCGCCGCCCTGCGGCAGCGGCGGGTTCACCGGCACCGGCGCGGCCAAGGGCTGCGCTAGGTGGCGCGCGGCGAGCAGCGTGCTGTTTTTCGTTGCGCTCTGCCAATGGGTGCGCGCGGTGTGTCCATTGCTCCATACATCATGACGCCAGTCGATGACATTGCCGCCATCGTCCAGTTGCGCGGCCATTTTCACCACCATGGCGGGGCCGTACGGTTCCCACGCGAATTCGTCGTCGCGCATCCATTGCACGCGCACCGGTTTGCCGGGCACGGCGCGGGCGAGCAGCGCCGCGTCGAGCGCCACGTCGTCGGCGCCGTTGTGGCCATAACAGCCGGCGCCTTCGTGGTGTTCGACCACGACCTTGGCTTCGTCCGTTTGCAGGATGGCGGCGAGGTCTTTGCGTAAGGGGTAGACGCCCTGCGTGTGGGTCCAGATGCGGTACTGATCGCCTTCCAGACGGGCGATGGCGCAGGACGGGCCCAGCGAAGCGTGGGCAATATAGGGCCGCGTGTATTCGGCTTGCATGGGAGGCGTGCCGCGCGCCGCGACCGGGCCGGTGTGTATGTCGCTGATGACTTCATCCGTGCTCGCCTCGGCGAGCAGATAGCGCGGGTCCTGAGTATCGGGCAGAGTGGATGTTTGCTCCCACCGCGCGATGCGCCGGAT
>JANPOH010000321.1:0-10248 GCA_031427895.1 Betaproteobacteria bacterium | reverse complement strand
ACGGGAAGGGAAATATTGTTCGATGGGATATCGCCTAAAAAGCGCCGATCTTTGCCGAGTGCCGGTTAGCCGCTGAACCTTTCATGAAATCCTGGTGGATCAAAAGCACGGACGGCGGCACCGCGCTTGTGCCGCGCGACGCGCCCATGCCGCAACCCGCGCACGGCGAAATGCTGGTGCGTGTCAAAGCCACCTCCATCAATCGCGGCGATGTGATGGCGCGCATCGGGCGGCACGGCGCCGAAGGCGGGCGGCCCGCGGGCGTGGATGGCGCGGGTGAAGTCGTTGCCCTGGGTGATGGCGTAATTGGGTTCACGGCAGGCGAGCGCGTGATGTTTCGCGGGCGCGGCTGCTTTGCGGAATACGTAATCGTTGATCCCGCGCTGGCATCAATCGTGCCCGCGCAACTCACGTGGGAGGAAGCGGCGGCGATTCCCATTGCCTACGTCACCGCAGTGGATGCGCTGGTGGAGTTCGGCGCGCTGAAGGCGGGCGAAACGGTGCTGATCGCAGGCGCGTCGTCGGGCGTGGGTGTGGCCGCGATACAGGCAGCGAAATATCTGGGCGCGACCGTGATCGGCGTTTCCCGCTCTGATGAAAAACTTGCGCGGTTAAAAACGCTGGGTCTGGATGTCGCCGTGTGTACCCATGGTGCGCGCGGCGCGGGATTTGCGGACGAGGCGTTGCGCGCCACCGGCGGGCGGGGCGTGGATATCGCGGTCAATCTGGTGGGCGGCAGCGCCTTCGCCGATTGCCAGCGCGCGCTGGCGGATTTTGGCCGGCAGGTGGTGGTGGGCTACGTCGATGGGCAAATGAAAGCCGAGATTGATCTCGAAGCGCTGCATGGCAAGCGGTTGCACGTGATGGGCATTTCCAACACGCCGCTCACGCCGGCGCAGCGCGCGCGGGCGACGCGCCTTTTCATGGATACGCTCTATCCGGCGTTTGCAAATGGAACATTAAAGCCGGTGATCGACCGCGTGTTCGCTTTCGATGATGTGCCGCAAGCCAAGCACTATGTCGAAACCGATCAACTGCTGGGCAAAGTGATTATTCGTCTTGCGTAGCGTCACGGACGCGCGCGCCACGCATATCTTCGCACCTATGCGGCAGGGTATTTCGCGCCGTAGCGTGCGGGTCGCCACATGGGTCATGCGCCGCCACCTGATCGAATATGGCGGCGGACGCATGGCGTATAACGCCGCGGCGGATAATGCCGCCGGAAGCGCGTTTATGAATGCCGCAGGTTAATGCGGCTTGTCGTTGTGCTCGCCCCAGCCGGTGGTTTTCGCCCCTTCGGTGGCGATCAGCACGAAGGCCATCACGCAGGGAATATTGCCGCGGTTATTCCAGTTATGGTTGGTGCCTAACTGAATAATCACGTCGCCCGGTTTCAGATGGACTTCGCCTTCTTCCATTTCCATCCACATTTCGCCCGAGATGCAGATTGCGTAGTCAACGGAGTCGGTGCTGTGCCAGCGCGCGATATTGCCCGGCGCGTACACGCCATAACGAAACACGGAGCCGCCGGCGAGGCTGGTGCCGAGTTCCCAGTTATTCGGGTCGTCGGTGGCGGTTTCGGCGGGCAGTTTTTTGGTGGCCCACAGCGGCACGTTGTCGAAACCGGGGCGCAGATTTTTTTGTTCTATCGTGCTGTCCCATTTGATGCAGCTTTTGCCGTCTTTGTTGATGCCGGTTACTACTCTGCGAAATGCCATTTCAGATAATCTCCATTAGTTTGATTTTGATGCAGGATTGCGCCCGCAAGCCGTGGCTGCTGATAGCCTGCATTGGGAATGGCGCGTTGCCGCGCCGAGTATATTACAGACGGCAAAAGCCAAGGAGCCAAAGCCAACGCCCCGCCGACGCCGGGTTAATCCAGCCGGATGTTGACTTGCTTCACCACGCTTCGCCAGCGCGTGTCTTCGGTTTCCAGAAACTTGCGGAAGTCGTCCGGCGATCCGGGGGTGATGTCGAGCGTGACCGCGGTAAAACGCGCTTTCACATCGGCGGCGTTTAACGCTTTGTTGATTTCGTTGTTAAGCAGCGTGACGATGTCGCGCGGGGCGCCGGCGGGCGCGAGCACGCCGTACCATTGGTAGGCGATGAAATCCTTGACCCCTGCCTCCTGAAACGTCGGCACGCCGGGCAGCAGTGCGTGGCGTTGCGCGCTGGTGATCGCCAGCGGTTTGAGTTTGCCCGCGCGCACATGCGGAAACGAAGCCGGTGCGGCATTAATCACCAGCGGAATCTGTCCCGCCATGGCATCCACCAGAGACGGCCCGCCGCCTTTGTACGGCACATGGTTCAGCGTGAGGCCGGTTTTCAGGCGCAGCCATTCGTAGGTCATGTGCGGGCCGCTGGCAAGGCCGCTGGTGCCCACGGCAAATTTCGCGGTTTGCGCGGGCGATAGCGCCAGCAGTTCTTTCAGCGTGGCGACACTGAACGACGGGTGCGCGGCCATGATCTGCGGCGAGGTGGCAATCAGATTGAGCGGTGCAAAATCTTTTACCGCGTCGTACGGCGGCTTCGAGTACACCAGTGAATTGATGCTGTGCGGCTGGTCGGCGAGTATCAGGGTATAGCCGTCGGGCGTGGCTTTGGCGGCGATGATAGTGCCGATCAGGCCGGTGGCGCCGGGGCGGTTATCGATGACGAAGGTTTGGCCCAGCGCTTCGGCGAGCTTCAGGCCGATGGCGCGCCCGGTGAGATCCGAGCCGCCGCCGGGCGGGTAGGGCACGATCACGCGCACCGGGCGCGAGGGGTATTTGTCAGCGGCGATCGCCGGCACGGCGCCCAGTGCTACGGCGGTCAGGGCGAGCCATAGGATGGCGTGATTCACGATGGGTCTCCTTATCAATTGCATCGTAATGATTGGGGGCGGGCGCCCTCAGTCCGACACCAGCATGGCGCGCGGCGGCGCTATGCGGCGGAACACGATATCGCCGTACCAGGCATGGGCGTTTTCGCCGGTGTTGTCGGTGTCGGTCAGGACGGCGATGGCGGTGATGCGGCCGGGTTCCGTGCCGAAGGCGCGTTTGTAATCTTCAACCACGTTGCGCGTGATGTCCTGCCACTTGCCGACTTTTTCGCGGCCCGATTCGGCGACGATCATTTTGATGCGCGAGGTGTGCAGGTTGGGCAGCACGCGGTCGCGCGGAGCGCGGTTTTCCCAGATATACATTAGCGTGGCGTAGGGCAACTGCTGCCGCGTCAGCAGCCGCATGTTGTCGAAAAACATGCGGTCGTCGAGGTCCAGCGAGTCGATATCGCCGGCAAAGCTGACCACCACGCGCACCGGAGAGTCTTCGAGATGCTTGGTGGTGTTGTCGGCGGTTTTAATGAGATCGTCCACCTTCCACTGCCAACTGAGCAGCGGGTATTGTTGCGGGTCGAGATCGAGTTTATGCACCAGACCGGACGCCGAATTGTCGGCCTTGGCGCTGACGGCGGTGCGGTCGTCGGTATCCACCAGTTTGTATTCAGTGGATTTCTTGAATTTCGATAATGTCCACACACGCCAGCCGTTGGGCAACGCATCGCCCGGCTCGTTTTCGGAAAACAGCTTGACGTACGGCAGCGCGATTTCCGCTGGTGACTCGGATACGCTGGCGCAGCCGGCCAGGGTGGAAAACACAAACAGTAGCGGCAACGCCGCAGCGTTGAATCGATAGGCCAAACGCAACATGCTCCTCCCGCGTGAATCTTATTGGATTGACTGCGCGCGCCATTCTAGCAACATCGCCGCCGCGCCGGACGGAGGGCGGCGGTTTGTTTATAACTATTTGTTTTTATTTGTTATTTTTGAACAACCATATCGCGAGCCAAAGGCGGATTGGCGGCGAAGTAGCGTTTGATGCCGTTGAAAATGGCCTCCGCCATTTTGCTTTGATAGGCATCGTTGTTCAGGCGTCGCTCTTCATCGGGGTTGGTGATGAACGCGGTTTCAACCAGTATCGACGGAATGTCCGGCGATTTGAGCACCGCAAACCCGGCTTGCTCGACGTGATTCTTGTGCAATTTGTTGATGCCGCCGATTTCGCCGAGCACCGCCTTCGCGAGCTTCAAGCTATCGTTGATGGTGGCGGTCTGCGATAGATCGAGCAGCGTTTGTTTGAGATACGGATCGGGCACATCGAGATTCACGCCGCCGATCAAATCCGCTTCGTTTTCCTTGCGTGCCAGCCAATTGGCGGCGGCGGAAGTCGCGCCACGCTCCGACAGCGCGAACACCGACGAGCCATGTGCGTCGGGGCGGGTGAACGCATCCGCATGCACCGATACAAACAAATCGGCGTTGGCGCGCCGCGCCTTGACCACGCGCGCCCCGAGCGACATCAAGTAATCGCCGTCGCGCATCATGATCGCGCGCATGTTCGGCTCTTGATCGATGCGCTCTTTTAGCTTGCGTGAAATGGCGAGCGTGATGTTTTTCTCCCAGGAGCCGTTGCTGCCGCGCGCGCCGGGGTCTTCGCCGCCGTGGCCGGCATCAATGGCGATGGTGATGATGCGCGCCGGGCGCGCGGATGGCGCACGCGCGGTTTTTTCGGCGGGGCGCGCGCCCGGTTTTTCCGGCGCGGGGCGAGCCTCCGCCGGGGCGGGCGTGCCAAGCGCGGCGGCGTCGGGTTGACGCTCGCGGCTTTCCAGCGCGGCCATCAGCGGATCGGGCGGCTCCAGCGGGTAAATGTCGAGCGCCAGCCGATGCGCGTATCCGGCCACCGGCGCCAGCGTGAAAGCTTGCGGTTTGACTTCGGCTTTCAGATCAAACACCAGCCGCACCACCCCCGGCTTGAACTGCCCGACACGCACCGATTTAACGTACGGATCGTTCGCGCTGATTTTATCGGCCAGCCCGTTCAGCACCGCGTTAAGCGCAACGTTTTCAAGGTCGATCACCAGCCGCTCGGGGTTTTTGAGGCTCAACATCTGATGGCGTATCGGCTGCGCCGACTCGAGCGTGACGCGGGTGTAGTCGGCGGCGGGCCATACGCGCGCGGCAGAGACTTGAACCTGCGCCTGGGCCAAGGCCGTGCTGGCATAACCGATGCAGGCGAAGGCAAGCAGGCAAAGCAGGAGGTAATCAAGGACAGAGTCACGCGGACGCCAGAACGGCGACCGGGTCACGCGGGCTACTGCATCGGCAAATTTTTCAAGCAAGATTCACCAGCCTCCGAGTCAGCGAAGATCGACACGTTTCTCCCTGAGCCCACCACGTGTAACACAACCCTTATGTCCGCCGCGGGCAACCCGGCGGCTTGATTCGACTTTTCAGGCCACTCCACCAGGCACACCGACTGCGGGTTGAAATATTCCCTGAAGCCCGCTTCGCCGAGTTCGCGAGGGTCGGTGAACCTATAAAAATCAAAGTGATACAAGTATAACCTAGAAACTTCATAAACTTCAACCAGGGTAAAAGTCGGGCTTTTTACCTTGCCCTCGAAGCCCAGGCCGCGCAGCAACCCGCGTGCCAACGTGGTTTTACCGGCGCCCAATTCGCCGATCAGGTAGATCACCATGCCCGGCGTCACACAGGGCGCCAGCGCGCGGCCCAGCGCCAGCGTATCGGCCTCGGCGGAGAGCGAGCGGGTAAACTCAGTCATATGGAAAGTCTGAACAACGTCGATTTAGCGGCGCTCGCGCAAGCCATAAAAGCATGGGCGCGAGAGCTGGGTTTTCAGCAGGCCGGCATCGCCGATTGCGATCTGTCGGCGGCGGAACCGAAATTGCTGGCATGGCTGCAAAAGGGTTGGCACGGTGACATGGATTATATGGCACGCCACGGCGTTACCCGCACCCGGCCCGACGCGCTGGTGCCGGGAACGCTGCGGGTGATATCCGCGCGCATGGATTATTTGCCCGCCAATGCACGCGCGGTGGAAGACGTGCTTGCCGAGCCGGATCGCGCGGCCATCGCGCGCTACGCGCTGGGGCGCGATTACCACAAAGTGCTGCGCCATCGCCTGCAACAACTGGCGGATCGCATCACCGCTGCTGTCGGCCCGTTTCAATACCGCGTGTTCACCGACAGCGCACCGGTGATGGAAGTCGAACTGGCGACCAAAGCCGGTATCGGCTGGCGCGGCAAACACACGCTGCTGCTCAACCGCGAAGCGGGATCCTACTTTTTTCTCGGCGATATCTACACCGATTTGCCGCTGCCGGTGGATGCGCCGCAAGGCGAACACTGCGGCACGTGTGCCAAGTGCATCGAGGTGTGCCCGACGCAGGCGATTGTCGCGCCGTATCAACTCGATGCGCGGCGCTGCATTTCGTATCTCACGATCGAGCACAAAGGATCGATACCGGAGGACTTGCGCCCGCTGATCGGCAACCGCGTTTACGGCTGCGACGATTGCCAGATGGCGTGCCCGTGGAACCGTTTCGCGAAAACCAGCGGTGAAGCGGATTTCGCCGTGCGCAACGGCCTCGACAACGCCACACTGGTGGAACTGTTTGCGTGGAGCGAAAGCGAGTTCAACGACAAACTCGCGGGCAGCGCGATCCGGCGTATCGGGTATGAGCGCTGGTTAAGGAATCTGGCGGTGGGGATGGGGAATGCCTTGCGGGCGTTGGGTGATGCGCCAGCGGCGCGGGCTATCGCCGAAGCGTTGCGCGCGCGGGCGGGGCATCCGTCCACGCTGGTGAGGGAGCATGTGGCGTGGGCGTTGGAGAATAAATAAAAACACGAACTTCGTGTTACACACGTTTTCGCGTCTATCGATGGTTGCCGAGGAAAGCGATGAAAAATGTCACCGTGACGATGGAAGAAGAGGCGCTCGAATGGGTGCGGGTCAAGGCCGCGCGCGACAATGCCAGTGTCTCGCGCTATCTCGGCCAACTGGTGGAGCAGGCGCGCGCGCGTGATGGCGCTTACGAACGTGCCATGCGCGCCGCACTCAAATTCCAGCCCTTGCCCTTTGCCGAAAATACCCGCTATTTGACCCGCGACGAGGCGAACGACCGTGCCGGTCTTCGTTGACACCAACGTCCTGATCTACGCGCTTGATCCGCGCGATGCAGTGAAGCAAGGCGCGGCGCAAGCCTGGCTCACGCGCTGCTGGCAAGAACGCAGCGGCCGGGTGGTGGGGTCAGGCTTGCTTAATTGCATATATGCCTTTCTACGCGATGATATCTCTACGCGCAGACACGCTGCCTCTTGTCTCGATTCGCGTTCGTGCAATGATTCTGCTTTCGCCGCTGCGCTTGGCCGACACCTTAATGCAATTAGCCAAGCCTGACCCCGTTCCCCTCGACCTACGTTACGTTGCGGATTGATGGGTTGACGGTGGGTGGGACGGTGTAGGTTGTGTCCTACGTTTTACCAAGTGATTCGATATACGCAATCGCGCGGCGGTAGCGTGCTACGCGTTCATGGTCTTTATTGGTCGGCCTCGCGATGCGCGACAAGTCGCAGTTGTCGTGCAGGTCCGACAGTTTGACGCGGCGGCCGATCGGGTTTTCGCAGGCACGTTTGACGAAATCTTCGTAGTTTTCGCCTTCGCGTTTGGTCACCGAGCGCAGCGCTTCGATGACCTCGATGGAAAATCCTTCCGTGTGCAGCCGTTCAAACGACCAGCCTTCGCAATCCTCGATTACGTCGTGCAGTACGGCGGTGATGCGTTCGGCTTCGGTGGCAAGACGCAGCATCACGCGCAGTGGATGCAGCACATACGGTGCGCCCGCCTTGTCGCGCTGCCCCTGATGCGCGGTGGCGGCAATGGTGATCGCGCGCTCCAATGTGCTCATAACGTAAGTTATTGATTTTAAAGTAATAAATTTACAATCCGACACCGCAGCTTGCATTGCGGCGTCTCATTCCTGCCGAATATACCTCGCGCTCATGCGCCATGCACGATGATTTTCTTGCATGGCCGCGTGGGGTGGGGGCGGGCTTGCTTAATTGCATATATGCCTTTCTACGCGATGATATCTCTACGCGCAGACATGCTGCCTCTGGTCTCGATTCGCGTTCGTGCAATGATTCTGCTTTTGCCGCTACGCTTGGCCGACACCTTAAGGCAATTAGCCAAGCCTGACCCCGTTCCACCGCCGTTCCACGCCGATTCTGCGCGCGCCGGATATCACCGAGCGGCTGGCCAACGACGGCAGCAGCGTGGTGGCCGGCACGCCGGAGGAGTTCGGCGCTTTCATACGCGCGGAGACCGAGAAGTGGGCGAAGGTGGCGAGGGCGGCGGGGATCAAGCCGGAGTGAGGTGAGGCGCGGACGCGTTACTCTGCTTTGATTTTGGCGGTTGCCACGACCTTCGGCCATTTCGCCAGTTCGGTTCTCACCAACGCGCCATACTCCTGCGGACTTGCGCCGGAGATATCCGCGCCTTGTCCGGCGAGATGCTCGTTCACGTCGGGCAGTTTCAGGATTTTGCCGATGTCGCCGTACAGCCGATTGACGATATCCGGCGGCGTTTGCGCGGGCGCGAGAAATCCCCACAGCGAACTCACGTCGTAACCCGGCGCGCCGGATTCGGCGAAGGTGGGCACGTCGGGCGCGGCGCGCGAGCGTTTGCCGCTGGTGACGGCAATGGGGCGCAGTCTGCCGCTGGTGATGAACGGCTTGGCGGAGAGCATCGACGAAATGTGCAGGGTGACGTGGCCGCCAAGAAGATCGTTGATCGCCTGCGCGTTGCCCTTGTACGGCACGTGCACGATGTCAAAGCGCGGCACCATGGTGCGCAAGAGTTCCATCATCAGATGCGGCACGCTGCCCGGCCCCGTAGTGCCGTGCGTGAGTTCACCGGGCCGCGCGCGTGCCAGGCGCATCACGTCCTGCAACGTTTTCGCGGGCAGCGACGGATGCACCACCAGAATGTTCGGCACGGTGGCGAACAGGATGATGGGCGCGAAATCCTTCGCCACGTCGTAAGGCACTTTTTGCAGCGCCGGCGTCATCAGCAATGTGCTGGTGAACAGGCCGATGGTGTGGCCGTCCGGCGTCGCCTTGGCGACCACATCCGCGCCCAGTGTTGCCGCCGCGCCGCCGCGGTTCTCGACAATGACCGGCTGTGCAAGAGTATCCGACAGCTTGCGCCCGACCACCCGCGCGACCACATCCACGCCGCCGCCGGGCGGGAAGGGCACGATGATGCGCACGGGTTTGGACGGGTAAGGTTGCGCCACCAGCGGCGCACACGTCAGCGCCGTCGTTCCCGCGAAGGCGGGAACCCATAACGCGCTTAACCAACGTGACGCCATCACCTTCACGCCTTCACGTCGCATGCCGCACCGCGCGCCCGCCGTCTACCGTGAGTATGGTGCCGCTGATATACGACGCGCGTGCCGAGGCCAGATACAGCACCGCGTCCGCCACTTCATCGGGACGCGCCAGCCGTCCCAGCGGCGGGTCTTCCACCAGTTCCAGCCAGCGATTCTTGTCGCCCAGTTCGGCCGCGGCGCGTTTCTCCAGGCGCACGCGCAGACGGTCGGTTTCGATCTGGCCGGGGTTGATGCCGACGACACGCACCTGGTGATCGACGCTTTCGCCGCCGAGATTGCGGGTGAATGCCATCAGTGCCGCGTTGCCGGTGCCGCCGGCGATGTAATCCTGCCGCAGCCTTTCGCCCGCGACGCCGATCACGTTGACGATCACGCCGCGTTTGCGTTGGCACATGTGGCGATAGATTTCACGCGTGAGATTGATGTAACCGAACACCTTGAGTTCCCACGACGCGCGCCAGCGCGCCTCGTCGATATCAAGCAAGTGGCCGGAAGGGATGCCGCCGGCGTTGTTGACGAGAATATCCACATCGGCGCAACGTCTGGCGAGTTCGTTGATGTTGGCGCTGATGCCAAGATCGAGCGCGTGCGTGGTGATGTTCACTTGGCTTTCAGCGAGAATGGCCGAGCGCGCGGCGTCGAGATCAGCCGCCGTGCGTGCGGCCAACTGCAAGTGACAGCCTTCGCGCGCGAAGGCGTGCGCAACTGCATATCAGATGCCGCGCGAGGCGCCCGTCACGAGCGCGGTGAGTCCGGTCAGTTCGAGGTTCATAGTTGTTATATAAGTATTTGTTTTTAAAGGATAATTATTCATATGTCGCAACGACGTAAACGCAGTGTAGCGCGTGTGCGTTGTAAGCGAGGCGTGGGATGGGGTGGTCAGGCTTGCTTAATTGCATATATGCTTTTCTACGCGATGATATCTCTACGCGCAGACATGCTGCCTCTTGTCTAGATAGGAGGACCACACGTCATAAATCAATACACCCAGATCAAGCACGACACCATAATGCAAAT
>JANPOH010000320.1:0-6086 GCA_031427895.1 Betaproteobacteria bacterium | reverse complement strand
GGCCGGTTTATTCATGATGGCTCGCAGTCTCACAGACAGGTTAAATGGTGCCCGGGACCGGAATCGAACCGGTATGGGCGTTTTAGGCCCGAGGGATTTTAAGTCCCTTGTGTCTACCAATTTCACCACCCGGGCAAGGTGCTGCGGATTTTACGGCAAATGCGGGCGGGGACGTGGCCAGCATGCCGAGGATACTGGAGGCGGGGATCGGAATCGAACCGGCGTACACGGCTTTGCAGGCCGTAAGTATATCAATAAAAACAACATACCACCTTGCACAACCGCCGTTTCAACCACCCGAAAGCTTGAAAAAACTCGACCGCAGAATATCACAGCAGTCCACCAAAACATTTTTGTCCGAAAAAATGTAATTCGGACGACAGCGAACACTTATAGGCGTAGACCATTTGACATGGCTCGAATCGTGGTGACGACTTCGAGCAACGGCGTTACGGCAAGTTGGGGCGGCCAACCGATCAAGAAGACTTATCCACGGTCGCGCGGGCGGCGCCTCTTACGCACGCAAAACGCGCGGCGGTGGAGAAGTCACGTGTTCGGAAACATGAACAGCATGCACCGCGCGAATTGGGCTTTCGCACACGGGGCGGGTTTTCCCGCAACGGCGGAATCCTTCGGATACCCGTTCATCCGGCTATCGTTGGCAATTTCGACTGCCAACGATTGCAACCCCTTCATCTCACGCCAAATACCCCGCCTCCTTCTGATGCCGGAAAGCGAGTACGTACACCGTATCGCTGGACGCTTCGTAGCGATACAGCGCGACATAGCCGGAATCCCCGAAATCGATCACCAGTTCGCGCAACTCCGGCAATTCAGGAAACGGGCGGCCGACGTTGTGGCTTGTTTCCAAACGCGCGAATTGACGCTCAATGGCTTGACCGGCACGCAGTGCAGCCGATGGGCTTTTCTCACGCAAGAACAGTCGGCAGCGCTCCAGCCCGCGCGCCGCGCCCCCGGTAACAATGACGCGCGGCACTTACTTGTGACTTTTGGGCAATTTCGTTTCTGCCGCGGTTCCCCACTGACGCAGCCAAGCACGTGTTTCCTTTCCGGTCAGATGCCGGCCGGTTTCCTGATACTCCGCCCAAGACGCCAATGCCTCTTGTTTGAAGCCCTCGCGGGCCTCCTCGCGTTCGACGTACTGTGCTATGGCTTCGCGCATGATCCAGTGCGCCGACCGCTGCCGAAGGCCGGCAAGGTGCTGCACCCTGCTCTTGAGTTCGTCATCGATCTTGATGGAAGTCGCCATGATTGCCTTTATATTACAAGGTATTACCTTTCGATAACGTAGCGCAAACGATGGATGATGTCCATCACTTTTGCAATCAACTGACCAGACTACTTCCTCGCACTCCTCACAAACCCCAGCGCCTGCGCCCACTCGCGAGCATTTTTGTTGGTCTCGATGCTGCTGCCGCGATTGCGCCGCTCGGATTGCACCTGAGCATATTTGACCAGTAGGCGGAGACTGATCGCCATGGGGAGAAAGGCCTACTTGTTCGCCGCTTCGGAGCGCGGTGGCGGCCACGATGTACTCACTGGTGGCGGCCTGCAAGCTGAATCAGATAGAACCCTTTGCCTATCTGAAGGATATCCTGGGCCGCATTCGCAGCCACCGGGCCGATCGGCCGGCCGAGTTGCTGCCCTTCAACTGGTCGCCAGCCTGCACATGAGCGCGGAAGAACTGGAGGCCCTGGTCAGCAATCTTCCGCGGGCGGAGTCACTGAACCTGTACCGTCTGGAGTACGCGATTCGGTCGTCTGTACTGCGAGCTGCGGCGTGTCCTTGCCACTCGCGTTCAGCCGCACCTTGGCATGATGGTGCGCTTTCTATGCCAGAGATTGATCGTAAGTCATCGATTTTATGGAGGCGGGGGTCGGAATCGAACCGGCGTACACGGCTTTGCAGGCCGCTGCATAACCACTCTGCCACCCCGCCGTTTACTTGGGGTGCCCATGGACACTATAGAAACGCTATAGGCGCACAACCGGGCACTGCTGCAAACACTACATCAAACTGAAAGGGGCACAGTCGTTGGACGCTGTGCCCCTTGGATACTGGAGCGGGAAAGGAGGCTCGAACTCCCGACCTCAACCTTGGCAAGGTTGCGCTCTACCAGCTGAGCTATTCCCGCGTAATCGGTTGGCGATTATAAATAAGTCCTTGTTGCGAAGCAACTATTCTCTTTTGGTCAGGGTGGGCAGCGCGGCTTTCAGGTAATACCCCATGGAAATCAGGGTCAGCGCGGTCGCTATGTAGACCATCCACGTTCCCACGGCCTGCGGATTCAGCGGGCCTAGCGGGTCATGGTACAGCAGCAGGGGGATGGCAATCAGCTGCGTCGCGGTTTTGAGCTTGCCCAGAAACGACACCGCGATGCTTTTGGATTGACCCAGCTGCGCCATCCATTCCCGTAGCGCGGAGATGGCGATTTCGCGACCGATCATGATGAGTGCGACGATGGCATCCACGCGCCCCAGTTGCACCAGAATGATTAGCGCGGCGGCGACCATCAGCTTGTCGGCTACCGGGTCGAGAAAGGCGCCGAACGCGGAGGTTTGGTTGAGTTTGCGCGCCAGCCAGCCGTCGAGCCAGTCAGTGACCGCGGCAGCGACAAAAATAACGGTCGCCACGAGATTCTGATTGGCAACGCTGATCCAGTTCTGGTCAAAATAAAAAATGCCGACGAACAGCGGAATCAGGGTAATCCGCAGCCAGGTCAAAAGGGTGGGTAACGTAAGGGGAGGCATTACTGCACTGTTGTTCTGCGCTGTTGTTCTGCGTTGTTGTTCTGTTATTAGTCGCTAGTGTAACGCGAGGATTACATTAACGCGGCGTCAATGCAGCTCCTGATGGATTTTTTCCGCCAATGCCTGGCTGATGCCTTCAATTTTCGCCAACTCGTCTATGCTCGCGGCCTGCAAGCCGCGCAGCCCCCCAAAGTGCGCGAGCAACCGCTGGCGGCGCTTGGCCCCTACCCCGGCGATGTCTTCGAGCGAAGATTGCGTGCGTGCCTTGCCGCGCCGCGCGCGATGCCCGGTGATCGCGAAGCGATGCGCTTCGTCGCGGATCTGCTGCACCAGGTGCAGGCCGGCATGTTCAGGCCCCAACACATACGGTGCTTCACGGCCCGGTATCCACAACGACTCCAGCCCCGGCTTGCGCGCCTCGCCCTTGGACACGCCCACCAGCGTCACATCACTGATGCCCAGCTCGCTCATGACTTCAATCGCGATACCCAACTGCCCTTTGCCGCCGTCGATCAATATCACGTCCGGCATTTTGGCCTCGCTGGTCACCAGCTTGCGATAGCGCCGTTGCAGCACCTCGCGCATGGCGCCGTAGTCGTCACCCGGTTCGGGCGTGGTGATGTTAAAGCGCCGGTACTCGCTGTTCTGCATCGCGGAGCGGTCGTAAACCACGCAAGAGGCGACGGTGGCTTCACCCATCGTGTGGCTGATATCGAAGCATTCAAAGCGTTGCGCGGTTTCCGGCAGCCCCAGCGCTTGCTGAAGCGCGGCGAGGCGGGATTCCTGATTGGCTTGCAGGGTTGCCGTATGCGCCGCCCCGATATGCGCGTTTTTTTCCGCCATTTCGAGCCAGATGCGTCGCGCGCCTGCCGGGCGTGTCACGATCTGCACTTTGTGGCCCGCATGTTCGGCGAGCAGCGTTTCGAGGGCTTCGACATCCAGCACGTGCCGTGTCAGTATCAGCGGCGGCACGCCGTGATGCGGATAATGCTGGGTGATAAAGGCTTCGATCACCTGCGCTTCGTCCACCGCGTCGGCATGTTTGGGAAAATGGTTGCGGTCGCCGAGGTGCCGCCCGCCGCGGATCATCACCAGATTGACGCAGGTGACACCACCTTCGCGCGCGCAGGCGATGATGTCGGCATCGCGGCCCGCCACGTCGCTGACATACTGCTTTTCCCGCACCGCGCGCAACGCGGATACCTGATCGCGGTGCAACGCCGCCGCTTCGTACCGTTGCGCTTCGGCGGCGGCATTCATGGCGGCGATCAGGCTTTCGATGACTTCATCCTCTTTACCGGAGAGAAAAAGTGTTGCACTGCGGATATCACGCGCGTAATCCGCCGCAGAGATGTGCCCCACGCACGGCGCGGTGCAGCGTTGTATCTGGTGCAGCAGACACGGACGCGAGCGATTGGCGAACACCGAGTCTTCGCAGGTACGCAGCCGAAAAACCTTCTGCAGCTCCTGAATGCTTTCGCGCACCGCCCCTGCCCCGGGAAACGGACCGAAGTACTGATTTTTCTTGTGCAGCGTGCCACGATGAAATCCCAGGCGCGGAAATGCGTGCCCGGTTATCATCAAATAGGGATAGGATTTATCGTCCCGAAACAGTATGTTATAGCGAGGACTTAATGTTTTTATTAAGTTGCTTTCCAGCAGCAGCGCCTCGGCTTCGGAACGGGTGACGGTGGTATCCACGTTGGCGACCTGCGCCACCATGAGCCGAATGCGCGGCGACAAACCGGCGGGCTTTTGGAAATACGAGGAAACGCGCTTTTTGAGGTCGATGGCCTTGCCGACATAGAGCACATCGCCGGTAGCATTGACCATGCGATAGACGCCAGGCAAATGCGGCAGATCCGCCAGCGTTGCCGCGATGGTAGCCGCGACCGTGGCTTCGGTGCCGCCCCCCGTGGATTCTGCAGCAGACTCGCCCATGCCTGAAAGCCGTGTTATTGGATGCGACGCGCTATCGATGCCACCACGGCATCAAACATCTCCGGCGTAAGGCGTCGGGTGTTGGTGTTATAGCGGCTGCAATGATAGCTGTCGAACAGGACTTGTCCGCCGGGCAGCGCGTGGCACGCGCCGTGCTTGAACGGATAATTTTTGACCTTCAAATCCAGCGCACGCAAAATCGCCTGGTGGGACACATTGCCCAGAGCGAACAAGGCCGCTGACTTGGGAAGCGCGGCGATCTCGGCGCGCAGGTAGCCGTTGCACTGTTTGATCTCTACCGGTAGCGGCTTGTTTTCCGGCGGCAGGCATTTCACCGCGTTGGTGATGCGGCAGCTTTTCAGTTTCAGTCCGTCATCCACGCTGGCGCCCTCGGCCTGACTTGCAAGTCCATGTTTATGCAGGGTTTTATACAACAGGATGCCGGCGTGGTCGCCGGTGAAGGGTCGCCCCGTACGATTCGCGCCATGCATGCCGGGCGCCAGGCCGACGATCAGCAGCTTGGGCGAGGCCACGCCAAACGGCAGTACGGGCCGTGCGTGGTAATCCGGATGGTCTTCGCGCACCTGCGCCAGAAATGCCGCCAGCCGGCTGCATTGTTTGCAGGCGAGCAAAGCGGCATTCGCGGCCAAGGCAGTAGCAGTAGGCACGGTGGCTCTCACGTGATTTACGCGAACAAATCGCCGTCGCGCTTGCCGATGGCGGTCACGGCAATTAAAGCCCGTGTGTAGTCCGTGTTTTCACGCAGCTTGCTCATGCCTTGCACCGGCCCGCGCCCGCGCATTGCCGCCAGTCGCGCTTGTCCCACCGCGGGCATGATGGAGACCAGCCCCGACAACAATTCGTCTGCCGCGCCCGCGTCGTTACACACCAGCACCATGTCGCATCCGGCGTTAAGCGCTGCCTGCGCGCGCGCGACGATACCGCCCACGCCCTTCGCTCCCTCCATGGACAGATCATCGCTGAAAATCACGCCATCAAACTCAAGCTGCTTGCGCAAAATTTGTTTCAGCCACTTCGGCGAGAACCCGGCGGGCAAGGCATCGACTTGCGGATAGATCACGTGCGCGGGCATGACCGCGCCCATGCCGGCCCCAATCAACCGCCGGAACGGAATCAAATCGCACTGTTCGATATCAACATACGAGCGGTCATCCACCGGGATTTCGTGATGCGAATCCGCGCGCACATGGCCGTGCCCCGGAAAATGTTTGCCCACCGATGACATGCCACCCAGATTGAGGCCATGCACCAGCGCCTGCGCCAGTGGCGCGATGATTTCGGGGTCGGCATGAAATGCGCGGTCGCCGATTACGCTGCTACGTTTGAAATCCACATCCAGCACCGGTGCGAACG
>JANPOH010000319.1:0-10511 GCA_031427895.1 Betaproteobacteria bacterium | reverse complement strand
CGTAGCTCACCCTTGAACCCTGACGCAGTCTTCGATTACTCGCCGCCGCAGCCGGTAGTCCGCGCCTATGCGCCGGGCGTGTACACCGGCCCCAGATATTCGTTTACCCTGCTGCTGAAGCGGACCGACAACACCACCGCGCTTGCCACGCTGAAAGGAAACAAATACGACATTCATGCGCACCACACTGGCTATCGATGACGACGTTTTGGCGGCCGCCAAAGGGCTTGCCGCCCGGCAAAACAAGACCGTAGGCGCGGTCGTCTCCGAACTGGCGCGACTATCGCTGCGGCCTGCGGCCAGCGGAAAACTGCGCGATGGCGTTCCGCTGCTTCCGGTCAATGCCAACGCCGGTCCGGTGACGCTGGAAATGGTCAACACGCTGCGCGACGAAGCGCCGTAGCATCCCTTTCTCGTGGCCATCTATCTGCTCGACGTCAACGTGCTGATCGCGCTGATTGATCCGGCGCATATTCATCACGACGACGCGCACGCGTGGTTCAAGGCACACGGACGAAAAAACTGGGCAAGCTGCCCGTTGACTGAAAATGGCGTCATCCGTATCGTCACCCACCCGAAATATCCCAATGGTGTGGGGTCGCCTGGATTGGCAATCGATATCATGGCGCAACTTTGCAAGTTGCCCGGCCATGCTTTCTGGCCGGACGATATCAGCCTGCTGGACAGCAAACACATCGACAGCGAACGGCTGCTCAGCAGCGCTCAAATAACGGGCAGCTACCTGCTTGCGCTGGCACGCGCCCACGGCGGACAACTGGCCACTTTCGATCAGCGATTGGTTGCCGATGCCGTGCCTGACGGACGCGCCGCGTTGCATACGATCAAATAACGTGTAGTTAGCGCCACACAAGCGTGACATAACCCCATGACCTGGCAACCTGAACTCGACGAACTGCGTGCGCGCGAGGCACTGGCAAAACAAATGGGCGGCGCCGATAAAGTGAAGCGCCAGCACGACGGCGGGCGGCTCACGGTGCGCGAGCGCATCGACGGGCTGCTGGATGCGGGCAGCTTTCACGAAGTCGGCGCCATCGCGGGCAAAGCGAACTACGACGACGCGGGCAATCTCACCGCGTTGCTGCCCGCCAATTGCGTGTTCGGGCGCGGCCTGATCGGCGGTCGCCCGGTGGTGGTGTGCGGCGATGATTTCACCGTGCGCGGCGGTTCGGCGGACGCCACCATCAAGGAAAAAACCGTGATGGCGGAACAGATGGCCAACGAGTTTCGTTTGCCCATCGTGCGCATCATCGAAGGCTCCGGCGGCGGCGGTTCGGTCAAAACCATAGAGACCACCGGGCGCGCCAATCTGCCGGGGCGCGTGGGCGGCACGGCCGGCTATCACTATGCCGCGGTGAATCTCGGTACGGTGCCGGTGGTGGCGCTGGGCTTGGGCTCGGTGGCCGGGCTGGGCGCGGCGCGGCTCGCCGCCAGCCACTATTCAGTGATGACCAAAACCACCTCGGCAATGTTTGTCGCCGGGCCGCCGGTGGTGGAACGCATCGGCCAGAAACTCACCAAGCAGGCGCTCGGCGGCTGGCAAATTCAGTGCCGGGCCGGCGCGGTGGATCACGCGGTGGATACCGAGGCGGAAGCCTTTGCCTGCGCGCGACGGTTTTTGTCGTACCTGCCGCCGTCGATACACCGCACGCCGCCGGTGGCGGCTTACAAAGACGACGCCTCGCGCAATGATGACACCTTGCTTGACGTGATTCCGAAAGACCGCCGCAAGGTTTACAAGATGCGGCCCATCATCGAGACGCTGGTGGATGGCGATTCCTTCTTTGAAATGGGATCACTATTCGGCCGCTCGATCATCACCGGCCTGGCGCGTATCGAGGGCCGGGCCGTGGCGCTGATGGCGGGCGACCCGTATTACTCTGCCGGCGCGTGGACGGCGAATGCGTGCGCGAAAATTATTCGCTTTGTCGATCTGGCGCAAACGTTTCATTTGCCGGTGGTGCATCTGGTCGATTGTCCCGGTTTTCTGGTGGGCCTTGAAGCCGAAAAAACCGCGACCATCCGCGCCGGCGTGCGCGCGATGACCGCGCTCGACCAATGCACCGTGCCGTGGTGCTCGATACTGCTGCGTAACGTGTTCGGCGTGGCCGGTGCGCTGCATCAGCCGCCGGGGCGCTTGTCGTTGCGCTATGCGTGGCCGTCGGGCCACTGGGGTTCGCTGCCGCTGGAAGGCGGCATCGAGGCCGCGTATCGCGCGGAAATCGATGCGGCGGCAGATCCGCACGCCAAACTCGCCGAAATCGAAGAGCGCCTCAACAAGCTGCGCTCGCCGTTTCGCTCGGCGGAAACGTTTTGGGTAGAAGAAATCATCGATCCGCGCGACACGCGCAAACTGCTGTGCGAGTTTGTCCGCTTGGCGGAACCGTTGCTGACGCCGGGGCCGGCATCGTTTACGATGCGGCCCTGACACAACCATTCTTTTTGCCTACGTACGGTTCAAAACCACCCACACGTCATTCCCGCGCAGGCGGGAATGACAAGGTGGTGTGCGCCACGCTGGATTACCCTTCTAAACACCATGACTAACCACACCCACATCGATCTATCGCGCCTGCTCACGCCGCAATCCATCGCCATCATCGGCGCATCAACCAACTCGACCTCCATCAGCGGGCAACCGCTGCGGCTGATGATCGAGGCCGGTTACGCCGGGAAACTTTATCCGGTAAACCCGAAGCGCGACGAGGTGCAGGGCATCAAGGCGTACCCCAATGTGCAGGCGATTCCCGGCCCCTGCGATGTGGCACTGGTGGCGGTATCCGCGGCACAAGTGCCGCAGGCACTGCGTGACTGCGGCGAAGCCGGCATTCCGTTCGCGGTGGTGCTGGCCGGCGGCTTCGCGGAAATCGGCGAGGCTGGCACCGCCATGCAGCGCGAGCTGGATGCTGCGATCAAGGACAGCGGCGTGCGCGTGGTCGGTCCCAACTGTGTCGGCATCGCCAACATCGACACGCGCGCGTTCTGCGCCTTCGGCGGCGCGCTCTACGACAAAAGCCTCGAACCCGGCCCGGTGGCGGTGGTGTCGCAAAGCGGCGGCGTGGGATTGAGCATCCTCGCGCACGCGCATGCGCGTGGTGTTGATAGCCGCTATTTTGTGTCGTGCGGCAACGAAGCCGATCTGGATTTTTTCGATTTCTGCCACACGCTGCTGAGGCAAGACGATGTGCAGTTGATTGCCGCGTATCTTGAATCCAGCACCGAGGGCGTGAAGCTGCGCGAACTTGGCCGCCGCGCGCTCGAACTCGGCAAGCCGATTATTCTGCTCAAGGTGGGCAACAGCGGCGCCGGGCGGCGCGCGGCGGGCTCGCATACCGGCAAGCTCACCGCCGACTACACGCTGTTCAAGGCGGCATTCCGCGAGGGCGGTTTTATTGAAGTGCAGGATCTGCATGAACTCGCCGACGTGGCGAAGCTGGTATTAGGCGGGCGTTACCCGAAGGGCCGCAACATCGGCGTACTCACCGGCTCCGGCGGCTGGGGCGTGATGACGGCGGAGGCGTACGAACGCAACGGGCTGCATTTGCCGCTGCCCTCGCCCGAAACCGCCGAGAAGTTAAAAGCCGTGGTCGCCGATTACGGCTCGCGCGGCAACCCCATCGACACCACGCCGGTCTACGGCAAGCAGCACACGGTGCTGGAAATCATTGTCGATGAACCCAATTGGGACATGCTGCATGTACGCAGCGCGGGCGGCCCGGTGCTGAAAGAATGGCTGCCTAAATTTCTGGAAATCGCCCAGCGCAGCGATAAGCCGATCATCGTCGGCTGGTCGCCGGTACCCGGCCTTGATCTGGATATCAAGCACGAGCTGGAAAAGAATGGCATTTACTGCCCCAGCTTCGCCGCCGACGCCGGACGCGCGGTGGGCCTGTTCACCGATTTTGCGATGAAGCGGCAACGGTATCTTTCGCGCGACGATAAACCCGCTGCGCGGCCCGTGGAGAAACAGCCGCTTGATTACGGCGACGGCAGCGGCGCGCTGGCCGAACACGTGTCAAAACAATGCCTCGCGCGTTATGGCATCCCGACAACCAAGGAAGTGCTGCTGTCGCTGGATGTCATACTCGCCCTCAAGCAAAGCCCGGTTAATTTTCCGGTGGCGGTAAAACTCGCCTCCGCCGACATCCCGCACAAGACCGAAGCCGATGCCGTGCGCCTTAACGTAAAGACGCTCGATGAACTCAAAGCCGCCGCGCAGGCAGTCATCGCGGGCGGAAAAAAACACGCACCGAACGCGCGCATCGACGGCATCTCGGTGCAGGAAATGGCTTCCGGCGTCGAGATGATCGTGGGTGCGGTGAACGATCCGCACTTCGGCCCCTATGTGATGGTCGGCCTGGGCGGCGTGCTCACCGAAGTGCTGCACGACGTATCGCACCGCTTCGCGCCGGTGACACCGGACGACGCGCGCGACATGCTTGCCGAGTTAAAAGGCGCAAAAATCCTCGAAGGCTATCGCGGCGCGCCGGCGGCGGACGTGGATGCGGTGGTAGATGCGCTGGTGCGGCTGTCGTGGCTGATCCACGATCATCGTGACCGCATCGCCGAGATCGATGTCAATCCGCTGTTTGTGCAGGCGCGGGGCGCGGGCGTGGTGGCGGCGGATGCGCTGGTGGTGCTGGGCGGTTAAATACGCGCGCCGATCCGTCGATCACCCCAGGTGATGTTTCCGGCCCCGCATGGACTCATGGACTCATGGTTGACACTTACCGGCTTTGCGCTAACATTTATCGATCTTTATGACAAAGACCATGTCGGCGCCTGCTCCACGGAATCGCAAATGAACAAGACAAAAACACTCTACGAAATACTCGGCGCTTCGCCGCAAGCCTCCCATGAGGAAATTCAGGCGGCCCATCTGCGCGAAGTGCAAAAGCTGCAATCGCAAGCCGTTGATCTTGATCCCGATGGCACCGAGCGCCAGTTAAAGGAGCTCCATGCGGCGTATCAAACCTTAAGCACGTATACCACCCGCAAAGCCTATGATTTGCAATTGGATCCGCCGACCGCGCCCACGCCGCTTGCATTGACCCCTGTTCCTGCCAACGCTAATTCCGATCTTTGGTCGCTGAAGGCGGACGCGGTCGTCCTGCGAGCCGACGCTGCCGCGCTTAAGGCAGATGCCGCGATGCTCAAGGCCGACGCACTTTCGATTCGCGTCGGCGGCACGCCGCGAATAAATGTCCCGGCGCCGGCGAAGGGCGCTCGACGCGTTGCCATGTCGGTATTGACCATACTGGGCGCCGTGCTGGCGATCGGCATGGTGGTTCAGGTTGTCGGTTTTATGCTGATCGGCTCCAGCAACAAAATAAGCGCGGCGGAGCAGGCCAAGGCGCACGAGCGCGTCATCATTCAGGAGTACTACCAGCGAACCGGCGTTAAGGCCGGCAGCAAGGCGGAAGTCGAACGCCTTGAGGCGGAAGAGCAGCGCGCGGGGGCGGCACGCAACCAGGCGGAAATGGCACGGCGCGAAGTCGCGCGCGACGATAGAAACAGCGACAATGAACGCAAGCGGTTCGTTGAAGAATCCCGCCAGCTTGCCGAGCAGGTTTCGCAGAAACTTCAACGCGATATCGAGCGCGCCGAGATGGCGGAGCGCCTCGAAGCCGAGCGGCAGGAACGCAGATTACAAGAGGAAAAACTACAAAAAGAATATGCGGAGCGCCGGCGCATCGAAGCAGAGCGCCGCAGACTGGGGCTGTATTAGCCTGACGCCATCACTTCCCCTGCTTTCTTTTTGACGTTCGCGCCGGCTAAAACCATGCTTTCCGCATTCGCCGCATGAACTACTACGAAACCCTGGAAGTCAGCCCGAACGCAAGCCCGGCGGTGATTAAGGCCGCCTACCGCAGCTTGATGCAGCGTTATCATCCGGACAAAAATCCGAACAATAGCGCCGTTGCGGCGCAGGCGGTGCGGGTGGCGCTTGCCTATGAAGTGCTGTCGGATGCGGTCAAGCGCGCGGCGTACGACCTTCAGTTCAAGCAACACCTGGCGAATCAGGCCCATGCGCTTGGCGGCTTGAGCGAGGCCGCCGACGGGCAATCCGCGCGCAACGACGGGCGGGATGTCAAAACGTCGACACCTTACACGCTATGGTGGTTTTTAATTCTGGTGACGATTTTATCCAGCCTGTGGCTTCTAAAACACCTGGGCGGAAAGGCGCCTGCGAATGCGCCGATCAGCGAGCGGGTGAATGGGGTCGTCGCAAAGTTGCCGGATGATCCGGCGCGCGAAGAAGCCTCGCGGATTATTCCGGTGTATATGAGCGATCTCAGTGTCAATTTAAGTGGCGCTGGCGGCGCTGAAGGCCTCACGGACGCCACCGGCGCGAGCGGAGACGCCGGGCATGTCCTGCACATCCCCGAACTCGGCATCAAGGTCGGTAGTTATGAAGCGGAAAAAATCCTGCTCTATGTGGAGAACAACAAAGCTTTGATCCAGCGAAAAGTCGCCCTAAAACTCGCGTCGGCAAAAGCAGACGAGTTAGGCAAAGTGGGCGGCGCGCAATATCTGAAAACCATGATTCTGGATTCCATCGGCGAGACCTCGGGCGCCAATCGGCTGGACAAGCACCCCCCCACCAGCGCGGAAAATCCCGGACGTTATGGCGTCGTGGAAGTGTATTTTCCGAAATCGTTTTCGGTTAAGGAAAACGACAAAATCGCGCAGGAATTTCCACCGGACAAAAAGTGAGCGCGTGCTCCTGCGGCCCGCCTTGAGGGATGATGCTATAACTACCTGTTTTTAAACACTTTTTTATCGCCCAGATGACGAGGATTTGAACCAGGCCTTTAATTTCGCAAAAAATCCCTGCGGCTGGAGCGCGCCCATTTCAGCCAACTGCGCCCCAAGTTGTTCGCGCGTCACCACAACGGTTTTCTCGATATCACCGCCCACCGACCCGGCGGCGTCACTGACGAATTCAAAGCGGTGGTTGCCGATTTCGATAACGTCGTTGTTTTTCAATATATGTTTGGTTATGGACTGCCCATTGACCCGCGTACCGTTGGTGGACCCCAAGTCCTGGAGAAAAGAGTCGTTCGCAAGCGTCACGATACGCGCGTGCTCGCCGCTGGCGCTCGGACTCTCTATCTGAATATCGTTATGCGCCTTGCGTCCGATGCTGGTTGATTCCTTGTCCAGCCCAAACTCCCGGATCACCGCCCCATCAATACTGTGAATTAATTTCGCCATGGTTTTCCAACCGTTCTGTCTCGATCAAGAAAAAATTATTAACCTTGCTTATCGCCAAGCCGGGCCGGGCCAGCCCAGCCCAGCCCAGCCCAGCCGCATCGCCATGAAGTTTACCGCAGCGCCTGTGAATGTGACCGGCGCTCTGCTATAACAGCGGCACAATACCACAAGGGAACCGCACAACATGAGCATCATCAAACCGTGGTATCAGCTCGGCTACGTTATTCCGCATCTTTACACCGATCAGGATGCCTATCAGTTTTACCGCGTCGCGCCCGAAGGCATGATGCTGGTGACGACCGGGCTTAACCTGCGCGAATACAGCCTCGCCGCCGTTGAAGAAAATCTGCCGGCGCTGTGGGATCGCTTTGACTTGCTGGCGAAGAAAAAAGTGGATCGCATGTCACTGAGCGGCGTGCCGGTCGCCTCGGCGCTCGGACGCAAGCGCATGCTGGAGATTCTTGCCGAAGCGGAAAAGCGCACCGGCCTGCCGTGCGACACCGATCTGGAGGCGCATATCGCCACGCTGAAACATCTCGGCGCGAGCAAGATCGCGCTGGCGACACGCTGGCCCGAAGCGGTGAATCAGATGCTCACGCGCTACCTGGCGGATGCGGGCATTGAAGTGCTGGCCTGCCGTTCACGCGGACGCTCGCTTGACCAGAACAAGCAATCCATCGCCGGTGACGACCATGAACTCGCGCTCGAACTGGGGCGGCAGGTGCTGTGCGAAACGCCCGGCGCCCAAGCCTTGTTGATGCCCGGCGGGCTGTGGTTCGCGATCCACGCCGTGCCGTTGCTCGAGGCGGAATTCGGCAAGCCAGTGTTGCTGAATATTCTGTCAACCACGTGGGCGGCGCTGCACGCCGCCGGCCCGCGCATGCTGCACAAGCCCGATGCGAAGTGGGGCAAGGTGCTGGCGAGTTTGTAAGTCGCGGGGGCGTTACTCCACCTTCTCGAAATCAATCCGCTCGTTGACCGGCAGTCGCTGCAAAAAGCGGCGCAGGCAATCCAGCCCCATCTCCACCGCGCCCAGGCGCACCCAATCACGCCCGCCGACGATGCGGCTGCGGCGTGATGCCACCTCATTCGCCGTTGCAACGGCCAAACACACGGCGCCCGCGAACTCGATGCGATCACCGCCCTCGTCCAGATCAATCAGCACCGCCAGCGCGTGTGTTGCGCCGGTTTCGGCGAGCGCGGCGCGCGCCACGGCTTCGGCGGCTTCTTTGGTGATCGCCTGCGGAATGTGCGGCAACCCGGCGGCGTTGCAAATTTCCTCCAGGTCGCGCGCAACAATGCCGCGGCGAATGCGTTTTTCCGCGCCCGGCAAATGGGCGAGGCGCCCGATGATTTGTCCGCTGGTAAACGACTCCACTACACTGAGCGTGCCGTTGCACTTTTCCAATTCGGCCAGCACCACGCTTTCGAGCGTGTGATCGTCCTCGGCCATGATGAAATTGCCGTAGCGTTTACGCACTTCGGCTTCAACCGGCGCGAGTTTTTGTCGAATGTCGTCCCTGTCCGTGCCGCGCACGGTGAGCTTGGTTTCGAGTTGCGGGTAGTGCGCCCTGAAACCGAGCTTCACGCTGCCGTCGGGCGCGAGCGCTTCCACGCCCGCGAGCAACGTATCCGCGTGCGATTCGCCGATGCCGTACGAATGAAAACGCTTCAAAAACACCGCCGTCTGGCGGCCCGCCTTCGCCAGCAGGCGCGGCACGATCTGGTCTTCGAGCATGCGGCGCAGCTCACGCGGCACGCCCGGCGTGAAATAAAACCGCGCGCGGCCGATAGTCACCGCGAAACCGCAGGCGGTGCCGATCGGGTTGTCGAGCACTTCCGCGCCCGCCGGCAGCATCGCCTGCTTGATGTTGTTGGGCGGCATCACGCGGCTGCGCTTGGTAAAAAACGCTTCCATGGTGGTGAGCCAGTCCTGGTTCAACGCAAGTTCGACGCCTGCCGCCTTGGCGGCGATTTCCTGCGACAGATCATCCACCGTCGGCCCCAGGCCGCCATTGACGATCACCGCATCGGCGCGCTGGCCGGCCAACTGAAACGCCAGCAGCAGACTGTCGCGGTCGTCACCCACGGTGGTTTCCCAAGTGAGCGACAGGCCGAAGTCTTCGAGCTTCTGGCTGATGTAACTGAAATTGCTATTGACGATTTTGCCGGTGAGCACTTCATCGCCGGTGCAGATGACTTCGATACGCATGGGGACCCGATCAGAAAAAAGTGATTTCAACTGAACAATGAACCGAGCAAACTGCCGATGCCGTCGGTGACTAAATCGACGATGCCGTCGGACGCGGAGGAAGCGACCTCGCTTGCCATATCACCCGCGACATCACCCGCCATATTACCGGCGATGTCCAGCGCGCCAGCGCTCACGGCATTGATGGCGCCACCGCCGATATCCGACGCCACGCTGGATGCGGCGCCGGCAAATAAATTCGCGAATTCACCGCCCGCGCCGCCGGATGCCGCGTCGAACAAGGCGTCGGTTGCACTGGGCAGCGCGCTGCCCGCGCTTTCCATCGCCCCGCCCGTCGCCCCGGAGATTATCGATGAAACCGCATCACCCGCGCCCGTGCCGGACAGCGCATCGGCGCCGAACATGGCCGAGGTGGCGTCGGGCAAGCCCGTGCTCGCGGCGCCGCCCGCGTCCGCAAAGGCGCCGCTGGTGACACCCGCCGCGACGCCCGCGGGCACGGCGCGCCCCGCGCCCGACACTCCGCGCAAGGCCGCACGGCCCAATGCAAACAGGATGTCGCCGCCCAAATCCGCGCGGTCATAGGCGCTCCAAGGATCGCCGGAAGCCCGGCCCGTGGTACGCCGGTCGCCAGCCGCGACAACGGGTTGCTTGCGCCGCTCCTGCAAATAATGATCGATGGCTTTCTTCGCCGCATCACGATCAAACACCGATACCGGCGCGCGGCAATATTCGCACGCATCCACCTTGCCGATGTTCACCGCCGCGCCGCAGCCCGAACAGCGTATTTGCTCTATCCTGGCGGCGAGCTTGGCGCGCTCGGCTTTGGTCAGTTCGCGGACGAATTGTTTCTCCGCCAGAAAATTGTAAAACGTCGTCAGCCTGCCGTGCCCGTTGCGGCAAGCCTGATACGTAAATCGCGTGCTCTTGACCGCATCGTTGGTGAGCCGCATGCCGTCGCCGCAAGTCACACAGCGCAAGCCTTCGCCGAATTTGGTCGCCGCGCTCGTCGCCGTGCCGCCGCGCTGGTGGATCAACTGAAACAACGCCACCGTGCCGTCGGGTG
>JANPOH010000318.1:0-2942 GCA_031427895.1 Betaproteobacteria bacterium | reverse complement strand
GGGCATCGGCTTTGCGATGACCGAATATTTTGATCTGTGGAACGGCCAGCCCACCGATCCGCAGTTGAAAGATTACCCGCTGCCGGGCGCGGCCAATCTGCCGAAGATGCACGTGGCGTTCGCCGATTCGTACGAGCCTTCCGGGCCGTTCGGCGCGAAGGGCTTGGGCGAGATTGGTCTGGATGCGATACCGGCGGCCATCGCCAACGCCATCGCCGATGCGGTGGGCGTGCGTATTTACAACCTGCCGATCACCGCGGAGAAAATCCACCGCGCGCTGCATCCCGAGTTGTACGCGAATGAAGTTGTTGCGCCGGCGAACGAACCCAAAGGCGGCATGTGGTCGCGCCTGTCGGTGGGCAAGCCTTCGGGGCCGCGCCCGTTCAATGCGGAATTCGTGGTGGCCAAGTCCGTGGAGGAAGCGGTGAAGCTGATGGCCGAAGGTGACACCGCGCTGGTGTCGGGCGGCATGTCGCACGCGCTGCGCCGCGAGCGCACCGGCTACCCGCAGGCCAAGCGGCTGCTGTCGCTGGCGCGGGTGCCTGAGTTACTGGAGATGGGCGTAGCGGCCACCGGCGTGTTGAAAATCGGCTCGGCGGTCAATCAGCAACGTATTTTTGAAGACGCCAAAGTCAAAGCCGGCTGGCAGGCGATACACGACGCGCTTGAAGCCGTCGGCCACACCCGCCTGCGGCGCATGATTACCGTCGGCGGCAGCATCGGACCGCTGATCGCGGGCTTTGATCTGCCGATTGCGTTGCTGGCGTTGAACGCGCGCGTGACGGTTGCCGGAATGCAGGGCAAACGCATGCTGGCGCTGACCGAAGCCTTTGAAAAGCGTTTCGCCAAGGACGAATTAGTCGTCAGTGTCGAGGCGGACGTGTTACCCACGCGCACCGGCTCGGCCTTCCACAAATACATGCTGCGCGGCGAACTGGAAATCCCTACCGTCAACGTCGCCGCGAAAGTCACTTTGGACGCGGCGGGCCACTGCGCCGCCGCGCGCGTGGTGGTCGGCTGCATGGGCTGGAAATCGATTGTGCTGGATTTGGCGCAACTCAACGGCAAGCCACTGACGGAGCAGGCTATACGCGATGCGGTGCAAGTAGTGCGCACGCTGGCGCAGCCGATGTCGGACGTGCGCGGCTCGGCGGCCTACAAACGCGAAATGGCGGTGGAGTGGGCCGCGCGTATTTTGGTTAAAGCATGGCAGCGCGCCAAGTAACGAAAACTCTTTGAACCACAGATAAACATAGATGAACACAGATAACCCCTGCACACGCACACACCTGGTTTTTGAACTTATCTGCGTTCATCTATGGTTATCTGTGGTTTCAATCGGCTTGCTCTTCACGCCGGTTCACGCGCAGCAATACCCCACCGCCCCGGTGCGCATCATCGTCCCGTTCCCGCCGGGCGGCGGCGTCGATAGCATCGGCCGTCTCACCGCAGCCAAACTCTCCGACGCACTGGGCCGTACTTTCGTGGTTGAAAATCGGGGCGGTGCCAACGGCATGATCGGCAGCGAGGTGGTGGCGAAGTCGGCCAAAGACGGTTACACGCTGATGGTCAACGGCGCGAATTTTGTGACGTCGCCGAGCCTCTATCGCAAGGCGCCGTACGATCCGGTACGCGATTTCGAGGCGATCAGCCTGATTGCCTTCGGCCCCAATGTGCTGGTGGCGCATCCGTCGTTGCCGGCAAAGTCGGTCGGTGAGTTGATTACGCTTGCCAGGGCCAAGCCCGGTGAAATCACCTTTGCTGGTTCCGGCAGCGGCAGCACGCCGCATCTGGCGGGCGAATTGTTCAACGTGATGGCGGGCGTGAAGATGGTGCATATCCCCTATCGCGGTTCCGGCCCGGCGATGATCGGGTTGATGGGCGGCGAGGCGATGATCATGTTTTTGCCCGCGATCAACGCCGGGCCGCACATCAAAACCAATCGCCTGCGCGCGCTGGCTGTCACCAGCCGCGAGCGGTTGCCGGTGATGCCGAATCTGCCCACCGTCGCCGAGGCGGGGCTGAAAGGTTACGAGTCGAGCCAGTGGTACGGGCTGTTCGCGCCGGCGGGAACGTCAGCGGACATCCTCAATGTGCTCAACGCGCAGGTGGCGAAAATCATGCAAAGCGCGGATATCAAAACGCGGCTCGGCGAAGAAGGCGTGGTGCCGGTGGGCGGCTCGCGCGAGCAGTTGGCCGCGCACGTGAAATCCGAAATCACCAAGTGGGCGAATGTGATCAAGGTGTCGGGCGCGCGGGTGGACTGATCCCGTATTACGGCATCGCGCCGTTCAGCGCAAAATCGAATATCTGGTAACTCCTGAGCGTCGCAGCACCCGCCTTTAACTTGTAGGCGTCGTTGAGCGGCTCGGAGAGTATGAACGGCACCTTGGCTTCCGACAGCGCGCCGTGAGTGCGCAGCCGGTGGCCTTCGAGTCCCGACAGGTCGTGGTCGGCTGCGGATGCGCCGATACAAACGTTCTCGCTCGCAATCACCGCGACGTCGCCTTCGCGGTCCGCCGGCATCTCGTGCAGCCGGCACACTGTCTCTTTATCCATCACCGACTCGATGCCGGGCAGCCCGCGAATCACGTCGATGATCTGCTCGGGCGTCGCCTTGCCCCGGCACCACACGCGCACAAAGCCGCCGAGCGCGCCATGATGCGCAACGAAGGCGTCGGTGATCGGGCAGATGACCTGCGCGTCGCCCTTGCCGAACTTGGCGTCGAGAATATCCTGCAGCCAGATCACGTTGGGTTTGCCCGCGGCATCGGACTTGTCGCTCATGCCGTGATCGGCGGTCAGCGCGACCAGCGCACCGAGCGCCTCAAGCCGCCCGAAGCGCCGGTCGAGCGCCTGATAAAAGCGCCTTGCCTCGGATTCATGCGGCGCGTACTTGTGCTGCACGTAGTCGGTGAGCGAGAGATAGAGTATGTCGCGGT
>JANPOH010000317.1:0-16482 GCA_031427895.1 Betaproteobacteria bacterium | reverse complement strand
TGCAGGTCGGTGTCGGTTCTTGCGTCAAAGGCCATCGCGGCGATGATGCCGATGCCCAGCCCTTCGCGCACATAGGTTTTGATTACGTCGGAATCGAGCGCGGTGAGCACGATGTCGGGACGCACGCCCGCGCGCGCGAAGGCGTCGTCGATGTGCGGGCGGCCGGTGAAGATCACTTCGTAGGTCACGATGGGATACGACGCCAGGTCCGCCAGCGTCGGGCGCGCGGCGCGCGCGAGCGGATGGCCCAGCGGCACGACGATGACGTGGCTCCATGTGTAGCACGGAAAACTCAGCAGGTCGGTGGCGTGCGCCAGCGATTCAGTGGCGATGCCGATGTCGGCCTCGCCGCTGCGTACGGCATCGACGATGCGCTGCGGTTCGGCTTGATGGAAGGCAAGTTTGACCTGCGGGAATTTCTTGCGAAACCGTGCCACCACGCGCGGTAGCGCATAACGCGCCTGGGTGTGCGTGGTGGCGACCACCAGTTCGCCGGCATCGCGGCTTTTGAAGTCCGCGGCGGCGGTACGCAGGTTGGCCTGCTCCTGCAGCAGGCGCTCGACGATGGGCACGATCTCGCGCCCGGCGGCGGTGTGGCCGGTCAGCCGTTTGCCGCGCCGGGTGAAAAGCTCCACGCCAAGTTCTTGTTCCAATTCACGAATCTGGCGGCTGACGGCGGGCTGCGTGGTGTGCAGCGCGGCGGCAACCACGGTCAGATTGAAGCGCTGATGCGCGGTTTCGCGTACCGCGCGGAGCTGCTGGAGGTTCATGCCCGAATCTTATATCTGAAAAACGTATAAATAAACTCATAAATAGACGTTTACAGAATATAAGACTTCGACGATCATTGCAACCCGGCTTGAAAGGGCGCTTTTTGCCACAGCGGTTAAAGTAAATATCGTTTAAAAACAAATACTTATGTATATATACGACAGTATAGACCATTGCATAGTGGCGGAGCGTGTGGCGCAATTCCGCGACCAGACCCGGCGTTTCCTTGCCGGCCAGTTGGCGGAGGACGATTTTCGTCCGTTGCGCCTGCAAAACGGCCTGTATGTGCAAAAGCACGCGCCGATGCTGCGCGTGGCGGTGCCGTACGGCTTGTTGTCGTCGGCGCAGGTACGCATGTTCGCGCACATCGCACGCAAATATGATCGCGGTTACGGTCATTTCAGCACGCGCCAGAACATTCAGTTCAATTGGCCGAAGCTCGCCGAGGTGCCGGACATCCTCGCCGAGCTTGCCAAGGTTGAAATGCACGCGATTCAAACCAGCGGCAACTGCATCCGCAACATCACTACCGATCATTTCGCGGGGGTCGCGCCCGACGAAATAGTGAATCCGCTGGTGTGGACGGAAGTGCTGCGCCAGTGGTCCACGTTTCATCCGGAGTTCGCGTTCTTGCCGCGCAAGTTCAAGATCGCGGTGTCGGGCGCGACCGAAGATCGCGCCGCGATTCAGTTGCACGACATCGGCCTGCAAGCCGTGCGCAACGAACAGGGCGATGTGGGGTTCAAAGTCATCGTCGGCGGCGGCATGGGGCGCACGCCGATTATCGGCAAGGTGATCCGCGAGTTTCTGCCGTGGAAACATTTGCTGACGTATCTTGAAGCGGTGCTGCGCGTCTACAACCGTTATGGCCGCCGCGACAATCTGTACAAGGCGCGCATCAAGATCCTGGTGAAGGAGCGCACGCTACCGGTGTACCGCGACGAGGTCGAAGCCGAGTGGGCGCAACTGGTAGACGGCCCCGCCACGCTGACCAAAGCGGTGGTCGATGGCATCGCGGCGCGTTTCACCACGCCGCCGTATCGCGTGCTGCCGAAAGACGATTCCGAACTCAAAACCTTTCTCGATGCCGACGGCGCGTTCGCACGCTGGCATGGCCGCAATGTACACGCGCACAAGGCGCCGGGCCATGCGGCGGTCACGTTGTCGCTCAAGCGCCCCGGCGTGCCGCCCGGTGACGTGACCGACGTGCAACTCGACGCTATCGCTGATCTGGCGGATCGCTACAGCTTCGGCGAACTGCGCGTGACGCACGAGCAAAACGTGGTGCTGCCGGATGTCGAGCAGCGCGAACTGCACGCGCTGTGGCGCGAGGCGAAGGCGCTGGGGCTGGCGACACCGAACATCGGCCTTATCACCAATATCATCGCCTGTCCCGGCGGCGATTTCTGTTCGCTGGCGAATGCAGTGTCGATACCGGTGGCGCTGGCGATCGACGAGCGTTTTCAGAATCTGGATTACGTCCACGATATCGGCGAGCTGGATCTGAATATCAGCGGCTGCATGAACTCCTGCGGCCACCATCACATCGGCCACATCGGCATCCTCGGCGTCGATAAAAACGGCGAGGAGTGGTATCAAATTTCGATCGGCGGCGCGCAGGGCAATAACGCCTCGCTCGGCAAAGTGATCGGCCCCTCGTTCGCCCGCGCCGACGTGCCGGACGTGGTTGAAAAACTGGTCGAGCACTACCTTGAACACCGCGACTCACCCGAAGAACGTTTTATCGACGTGGTGCAGCGCATCGGCATCGAACCCTTTAAAAAGCATATCTATGGCGACTCTGATAAAAAACAAGCGCATCGTGCCCGACAACTGGCAACAACTTAAACCTGCCGCCGAGGGCGCTGCGTTATCACCGGCGCCCAATGTGCCGAATGTGCCGCTGACCGGCGACTGGATCGTGCCGCTGGCGATGTGGCAAGAGCAGCGCGCGCAACTCACGATGCACAAAAATGAGCGTAGCGGACGCAATGGCGTGCTGCTGGAAAACACCGAGGACCCGCGTACACTCGCGGCGGATTTCGACAAACTCGCGCTGATCGCGGTGCGGTTCCCGAAATTCACCGATGGGCGCGGTTACTCGATCGCGCGTTTATTAAGGCGACTGGGCTGGAAAGGCGAATTGCGCGCTGTCGGCGACGTGCTGCGCGACCAGTTGTTCTACATGACGCGCTGCGGATTTGATGCTTTTGCCTTGCGCGAAGATCAGGACGCGCAAGCGGCATTGACGGCGTTCAGCGATTTCAGCGCGCCGTATCAACCGGCGATTGATGACGGCGTGCGGCTGGGTTCGATACAACCCGCAAACGTGGCGGCTGTGAATGCCCTGAGTCCCTGGTGACGCCATGAATGGCACCGTTTATCTGATCGGCGCCGGCCCCGGCGCGCCGGATTTGCTCACGCTGCGGGCCGCGCGCTTGCTGGAGTGCGCGGAGATTGTGTTTCACGATGCGCTGGTCCATCCGGAAACCATCGCCCTGGCGTCGCGGGCGGTTAAAGTCGCCGTCGGCAAGCGCAGCGGCAAACATTTCACCGCGCAGCGCTTTATCAACAAACAGTTGATCGACGCCGCCAAAAAATATTCAACCGTGGTGCGTCTGAAAGGCGGCGACCCCATGTTGTTCGGCCGCGCGCAGGAAGAAATCGACGCGCTGATTCAAGCGGGCGTGAGGCTGGAAATCGTGCCTGGCGTGAGCGCGGCGTTTGCCGCCAGCGCCGAGTTGCAGTGTTCGCTCACGCGCCGCGCGCTGGCGCGCAGCGTGGTGTTCGCCACCCCGCGCGAAGCCGCGGGCAGTAAACAAAACGACTGGGCCAAAGCCGCCGCCGCCGCGGACACCGCAGTGCTGTATATGGCGGCAGGCGAAGCGCAAGCGGTCAGCGCCGCGTTGCTGGCCCACGGCGTGCCGGCATCGCGCCCGGTGGTGATTGTCGAAAACGCTTCCAGCGGTCGGCACGATCAACGCAAAGTGATCCCCACCAACGTGGGCAACCTGCCCGCCGCCGCGCAAGGCGTCGGCGCCGGCCCGGCGCTGGTGATGGTGGGCGAGGTGTACGCCGGCGTGATTGCGGCAGTGGATGGATACCCATGGCCGGCAGCGGCGGAAACGCTACGTGCAATATAATATAACTATCTGTTTTTAAACGATATTTTTATAGGTTGCCGCATCGTGGTTTAGCTTGTCAGCGCTCCCCGCCGCGCCGCTCGCTGGTCGTGCAACGTAGAATGCGGCATCCCGTCCACGCACCCTGCCGATCATGAATCCAGACCTCGCCAATATCAAAGCGCTGACCTTCGACGTGTTCGGCACCTGTGTTGATTTTCGCGCGAGCATCATCAAGGATTGCCGCGCGTGGGGAGAAACACGCGGGCTGCGCGTGAACTGGGCGAAGTTCGCCGATGCGTGGCGCGCGGGTTATCGCCCGGCGATGGATCGTGTGGCGCGCGGCGAATTGCCATGGACCAAAATCGACGCGCTGCATCGTTTGATCCTTGATGATCTGCTGGTGAAATTCAAAATCAACGATCTGACCGAAGCCGAAAAAATTCATCTGAATCGCGTGTGGCATCGCCTGAAACCATGGCCGGATACCGTCAAAGGGCTGAAGCGGCTGAAAAAAAATTACATCATCGCCACGCTTTCCAACGGCAACACCTCGCTGCTGGTGAACATGGCGAAGTTCGGCGGCCTGCCGTGGGACTGCGTGTTTTCAGCGGAGACGTTTCATCACTACAAACCCGATGCGCAGTCCTACCTCGGCGCGGTGGCGGCGCTGGACCTGCAACCCGAACAAGTGATGATGGTCGCGGCGCACAAGCATGATCTTTTTGCCGCGCAGAAGCAGGGTTTGAAAACCGCCTTCGTGCGTCGCCCGCACGAGCATGGCCGCAACAGCAATAAGGATTTAGCCGACGAGCCGTCGTTCACGATTAACGCGGACGATATGGTGGATCTGGCGGCGAAGCTGGGTTGCTGAACGTCGTCGTGATGTCGCGTGCGCCGTGTCCGCGTTATGATACCGGCGCGCACGTTGCCGGCGCTTGGGCGTAGAATTCCTGCTGCGCTTCGCCCTCCGTCTACGAGACAACCCCATGGACCCCAAGCAAAAAACCGCACGCCTGCAAGAGCTGATACACCGCAAAGGCAAGGTGCTTGCCATTCTGCACACGCCCACCGCGCAGACCGCGCGCATCATGGAGAAGGCGGGTTGCGAGGCGGCGTTCGTCGGTACCAGCGGCGTGGTGGGCAACTACACGGGCATGTCTGACGTGGGCACCGCGACCATGACCGAGTGCGTGCAGATCGCCGGCTGGATCGCCAACAGTGTGGATTTCCCCATCATCATCGACGGCGACACCGGCCACGGCGGCATCATGGCGGTGCGGCGTCTGGTGCGCGAATCGATCCACGCGGGCATCGCCGGCATACGCATCGACGATCAGCCGATCGAAGGCAAACGCAAGACCCAGACCGCGGGCGTGGAAGTGGTGCCGATGGAGCAGGCCATCGCGCGCTACCGCGCGGCGGTGGACATGAAAAAACGAACTCGATCCGAATTTTGTCATCATGGCGCAGTGCTACGCGCGCGATGCGGCGAACAGCAATCTTGACGATACGATGGCACGCTTGAAAGCGTACCGCGAGGTGGCGGGCGTGGATTGGGTGCAGCTTGAATCGCCGCACTCGCAGGATGAAATCAAGCTCGCGCGCGCGGCGGTGAGTTGCCCGTTGTCGTTCATGAAGGGTAAGCTGGGGCGATATCTGTCGCTGGAAGAACACTTGGCACTCGGCATCACCATCGCGTGGTATCCCGGTTTTACGCACCACGTGTTGTGGGCGGCGATGTGGGATTTCATGCAGGATTTCAATACGCGCGGCGTCGCGGCATGGGATGATTTCGTTACCAGCCGCAAGGACAAACCCTATCCGCGCCCGGATGTCGGGCCGGAAGGCGAGGGCGCGGAGAAGCAACGTTTGCTGGAAGAGAAATATTTTCCGGCGGCGTTTTTGCAGAAGTACAAGTCATAGAAACAGCTTCACCGCGGTGAATGTTGAACTGTTTATCAGGAGTAAACGCATGGCAAAAGACGGCTACAAAATTTTTGATTCCGACACGCACGTCGGCCCGCTGATGAATGTGCTCGATCCGTTCATGACGGACGCCGAGCGCAAGCAGCTCGACGGCTGGTCGGAATTCAAGGTGGTGAACAAAAAAGGCGACATTACCTACAATCGCGGGCAGCGCCGCTACCGGCGCAAACTGGGTACCGCGAAAGCAGACCCGAATCCCGGCGGTTATATGGCGGGCTTTACCGGCGTGGCGAAAAAACGCGAGGTGTCGCCGCTGGTGGATGCCGATGCCGCCGAGCGCATCAAGGACATGGATGTCGAGGGCGTGGATGTGAATCTCACGCTGCCGTCGGGTTGGTTCGGCACGTGGAGTTCCACCGAGGATATCGCGCTGGAAGCAGGCATGTATCGCGCGTATCACCGCTGGATGGAGGCGTACTGCGGCAAGTTTCCCGATCGTCTCGGCGGGGTGATTCTCGCCTGCGGGCGTGATATCAAGAGTGCCGTCGAGGAAATCCATCGCTGGGGCAAGTCGCGCTGGGCGTGGGGCGTGCTGCCGTATGCGCCGTATGGCATGCCGCTGGATCATCCCGATTTCGAGCCGGTGTGGGCCGCCGCCGCCGAGCATGATCTGGCGATTACGCTGCACACCTTTACCGTGATGCCGCCGTATGCGCCGGGCGGCACCGACAACTGGGAGAATCTTTTTCTGCAACGCTCGGCCGCGCACCCGTGGTGCGGCATGCGCAATATGGCCTCGCTGATCGGATCGGGGCTGATGGATCGTTATCCGAAGCTGCGCATCGGCACGCTCGAAGCCGGCCACGGCTGGCTGCCGTTCTGGATGGCGCGGCTGGATGAACACGCGCGCACCATCCGCTCGGAAATTCCGCATATCAAAATGCTGCCCAGCGAGTACGTGCTGTCCGGACGCTATTTTCAGAGCATCGAGATCCCCGAGGGCCTGAAACTCACCAACGCGGTGATCGATCTCGTGGGCGAAGACGTGCTGATGTATGCCTCGGATTATCCGCACGGCGAGAGTCATTTCCCCGAGTCGGTGGGCATGGTGCTGGATTGGGACATGCCGCGCGCGCGCAAAAACAAACTGTTCTGGGACAACGCGCTGAAACTGTATGCGCGTTGCGGGATCAAGTGAAACGCTGGGCGATAAAATATAAGTATTTGTTTTTATTGGTATTTTTATCGCCATATTTGTTGCCATATGGCGTGCCGTCGGTGCGCGCGCAGGGCAGTGCCGTTGCGTATCCCGCAAAACCCGTGCGCGTGATACTTGGTTTCGCGCCGGGCGGCGCCACCGATATCGTGGCGCGCTTGTTCGCCGCAAAACTCAGTGAGAGTCTCGGCCGCTCGTTCGTGGTGGAGAACCGGCCCGGCGGCGGCGGTGTCACCGCCACCACGCTGGTGATGAAATCACCGCCCGATGGTTACGCGCTGCTGGCGGTGTCGGGCACCTACAGCATCACGCCCGCGATCACCCAATCACTGCCCTTCGATGCGATCCGGGACATGGCGCCGATTTCGCTGGTGAATCAGTCGCCGTTTCTGGTGGTGGTGCATCCCGCGCTGCCGGTGAAAACCATGCGCGATCTGATGGCGCTGGCGAAAGCACAGCCCGGCAAACTCGATTACGGCTCGGCGGGCCAGGGCAGCAATGTGCATCTGGCGGTGGAGTTATTGAACAGCATGGCCGGCACGCGCATGAATCACGTGCCGTATAAAGGCACGGGGCAGGCGCTGATCGATCTGATGGCGGGGCAGGTGCAACTCACCGTGGCAAACATTATGTCCGGCTTGCCGTACGCCAGATCGGGCCGCATACGCGGGCTGGCGGTGACCAGCACGCGGCGCGTGAAAGCCTCGCCGGAGATACCCACCGTCGGCGAATCCGGCGTGCCGGGCTACGAAGTGACCAGTTGGAACGGCTGGCTCGCGCCCGTCGCCACGCCGCCGGAGATCATCGCCAAGCTGAACGCGGAATTGGTTAAAGCCGCAAGAGCCGCGGACATCAATGAGCGCATGGTGGCCGATGGCGGCGAAGCGTTGGGCTCCACGCCGGAGCAATTTCGCCAGCACTTGATTGACGAAATCGCGCGCTGGCGCAAGGTGGTGCAGGTGGCGGGGATACGCCTGGAGTAGCACTGCTGGCGTGACGCGGCGAGCGGCTTGGGGCGCATCCGTCGATGTAAAAAATACTTATTAAAAACAATATGTTATGATGATGTCAACCGAACTGTGGTTCGTACATTGTTTACAGGGCCACGGGTGTACTGGTCGTCGAGTCTGGCCTTATCGACATTTTCCTTCATTGAACAACCACTAAAAAAATTCATGCTCAGCAAACGTAAAATTCTCACCGCCGCGTCGGCACTGATGGCACTGGCCGCATTCGGATTGACGACCGGCGCCCATGCGCAAACCCCGGCACCCGCACCCGCCAAACCGGTGATCGTGATCGATCAGCGCGCCACCGCGATCGCGCAACTGCTGGGCGGTATCACGCCTGCGCCCGGCGATGCGGCCATCGACAGGATTGCGCAAAGCGAGGTGTGGCTCAAGCACAAGGAGATCATGACGGCGGAGTGGAAAAAAGTCCGCTCGCGGCTCGAGGTCATCGAAAAATGGCGCGACAGCGAAATCAAACTGAAAGACGCGTCCAAGCGCACGCTGCTGTATCCGTTCAGCGGCCCGGATTTTCTCAACGCGTGGGCGTTTTATCCGAATCATGCGCGTTACCTTTTCACCGGCCTCGAGATGCCGGGGACGCTGCCGGAAATGGACAAGCTCGGCCCGAAGGAAATCGACGTGTTGCTGCGCGACGTGCGCAACGCGCTCGACGAGATCGTCCAGCGCAACTATTTCATCACCTCGTACATGGGCAAGGAACTCCACTCGCCGTATTTCAGGGGCACGGTGCCCATCATGTCGATGATGATGGCGCTCGACGGTCTGCACATCGTGAAAATCGAGCCGTACGACCTGTTTCCCGAGTTGACCAAGGCCTACGAAGACCCGAAGGCGGCGAAAAAACCCGGCAAGCTGCTGCGCGGCGCGAAGATTACCTTCACCGCGCCCAACAGCAACCGCTCGCATGAACTGTATTTCTTCTCGCTCGATGCCACGGACCGCGCGTTGCAGTTCTACCCGGAATTTAACGACTGGTTCGGGCGCAACAAACCGGCGTCGGCGCTGATCAAATCCGCCTCTTACCTGCTGCACGACGGGCAGTTCTCGAAAACGCGCGACATGGTTCTGGCCTCCGCCGACATCGTGGTGCAGGACGACACCGGCATTCCGCTGCGGCATCTGAAACAGGCCAACTTCAACGTGAAAGTGTTCGGCAAGTACCATCGCCCGATCAAGCCGATGGAGTGGGGCTACCAGGCCGATCTCGACAAGCTGTTCAAGGAAGAAGCGGGCGCCAAGCCGCTGCCGTTTCCGTTTGGCTATCACTGGAAGGGCGAGCAGTCGGGGTTGATCCTCTCCACGAAACCCTAGTCCCGCCCTTGCGCGCCACCGAGCAACGCCGTCGCTTTCAAACCAGCGACGGCGTTTTTCTTTCCGCCATCGAAAGCGGCAACGCCGATGCCGCGCTGACCATCGCGCTGATTCCCGGCTGGTGCATGCCGGCCTGGTTGTGGCAGCCGCAGATCGATGCCCTGAGCGCGCGTTACCGCGTGGCCGCGCTCGATCCACGCGGGCAGGGCGAATCCGATGTGCCCGCCAGCGGCTACCACTTTGAGCGCCGCGCCGCCGATATACACGAGTTTCTGCTGCCCTATCAAAACGTGCTGCTGGCGGGCTGGTCGCTTGGCGCGCTGGAAGTGCTGGAATACGCGCATCGCTATGGCGAAAGCAAACTCGCCGGCATGGCGCTGGTCGATAGCTCGGTTGGCGAACTGCCGGCGCCGCCGCCGGGCGGCACGTTTCTACAGTCGTTGCGCGAGGATCGCGACAAAACGCTGGATGGCTTTGTGCGCGAGATGGTGGCGAAACCACGCCCTGAAGCCGAATTCACTGCATTGCTGCAAGACGTAAAACGCATGTCGCTGGAGAACAGCATCGCGCTGCTGTCGTCAGGCATTCCGCGCGAACACTGGAAGGCATGCGCGCACACCTTCAAGAAACCGCTGCTGTATGTGGTGACGCCGCAGTTTGAAGGGCAGGCGCGTAATCTGGAGAAGAATCGTCCCGGCACGCGCATTGAAGTTTTTAGTGATGCCGGGCATGCGTTGTTTATGGATGAGCCGCAGCGGTTTAATCGGCTGATGACCGATTTTGCCGAAACGCTGGCAAGGTGATAGGCGCTCATCGGTAGTAAACCCGATTGAGCGTAAACTACCGCCATGAGCGATACAAATCTGAAGCGCTGGGCGCAGACGTGGGCGACCGCAGGTGATGCGACTGGCCGCTTATTTTCAGGGAATTCGCGCCGCTAGCCGATTTGCGCGAAGATTCTCGGGCAACGGAACGGCTTAATACGTTGCGAGACAAGTATCGGGATTAGACGCATCTGCCGCGCGACGTGCATGCCGCCCGCGAACAGCATTGCGCTCGTGCCATCCCGGTAGCTGCATGCCACGCACTTTTCGCATTACTGAATCTTCCGCCCGCGGTCGGTAACAGCGTCAAGAAAGTTCGTGATCTCGCGGTTTTGCACGTCGTTTTCCGGCGCGCTCACACCCGCGCCCGACAGATGGCCCATCGGTCGTTTGGGATTGATATTCACATAGCGCACGTCGTTAATGTGTTTTGCCGCTTCCATGGCTTCTTCTTCCGGATTCAATAGATCGATGCTGCCGGCGAGGATAAGCGTCTTGGCCTTGATCGATTTCAGCGCGCGCGGATAGTCGCCGTCAAAGCCTGGCGTCGTGCCGAGGTTGTGCTGATCGTAGGCCCAGCTTTGATACACCCAATCTGCGGCATCCACGCGCCGCCAGTTGTCCTGCGTTTTTTGCAGAAACGGAATAACGTCCTGACTCTTGGGAAACAGCGATTCCTGATAGGCCGGCGTGCGCACGATGACGCCGGAGATCCAGCCCGACCACAGGCGCAGGCCCTGCTCCGGCGGCTCGTTCGCCGGATAGTTGCCGTCCTTCCACTTGGGATCGCTCATGATCGATTGGCGCAGCATTTCCAGCACGCCCGTGGTCCATGCCGGCGTGCGGCCCAGTGGAATAATGGGAACGATGCTGTCCATGGCGTCCGGATAACTTACCGCCCATTGCAAGGCCTGCATGCCGCCCATGGATGCGCCCACCACGGTGACCAGTTTCTTGATGCCGAATTTCTCGGCGATCAGGCGCTGCTGCGAATGCACCATGTCGCGCATGTTGAATTTCGGGAACTGCATGCGCGGCTGCGCCTTGCTGTTCGAGGGCGACGTGGTGAGCCCATTACCTATCGCATCGGTAGAGATGATGAAATACTTTGACGGATCGAACGCACGCCCCGGCCCGATCAGGTAGTCGATGCGGTGATGGTTGCCGCCGATGGCGGTGACCATCAGCACGGCATTGCTCTTGTTCGCGTTGAGCGTGCCGTGCGTGACGTACGAAATCGAAAAGTCGCGGATCACCTCGCCGCTTTCGAGCTTCAACTCGCCGAGCGCGTGCGTCTGGTGCGGCGGGTCTTTGGGGCCGTGGGCGAACGCGGTTTGTGCGGCAAACAGTGTGAGGGCAAATAGCAGTGTGCGCATGATGACTCCCTGATTGTTATTGGTTCCTCACATGCTACGGTATTGCGGGGGGGGGCAAGCAAGGGCTTGCCGCGCAAACAAAAACCGGCGCAATGCATCATGCTTTGCGCCGGTAAAATATATCAATAAAAACAGATACTTAGAAGTATGCCTGCCCGCGCTTGATCGGCGGCGTCCATTCGCAATTGCCCCATGGTCCGTCGCCGTTTTCCGCGACGTAGGCAATGCGCCCGCTTTTCTTCGGCGTGAGTTTTTTGCTGAACAGCGCTTGCAGCCAGTCGAGCACGTATTCGTGGCAATCGAGGCCGCCGAGGTTTTGCAGGCCCCACAGCGGGTGGTATTGATTCTCCATCACCCACATTTCTTTCGGCACTTTGAGATCGTCGAACGCTTCCACGGCGTCTTCCAGCGGGCACAGCGGATCGAATTCGCCGGTGACCAGCAGTGTCGGGCATTTGATTTTGCCGAGGTAGCCACGCACGGTCATGGGCTTGGCGACTTCTTCGTCAAATTTCGCCTCGTCCTCGTAGCCCGCCATGTACATGAACATCTGTTTAAAGCGCGGCGACGACTGCGTGAAGATGGTGTTGTTGGGGTTAAAGCACGCGACCGAACTCACCACGGCCGCGGCGCGATGGTCGTAGCTCGACAGGCGCAGGCACCAGTAGCTGCCCATGCTGATGCCGTAAATGGCGATTTTCTTGCTGTCGATTTCTTTGCGGGTTTGCAGGTAATCGATCACTGCCGCACCCGCGCGCTCGTAGTTCAGGCCGACCGAGCGGATTTTCTGCATATTGGAGTTGCCCTGGCCGGGACCGTCGATGGCGATGACGTGAAAGCCGCGTGACAGCGCGATGTTATGCCCCGCCTTGGGGAACACCTCTTTCGATTGATCCATGCCCGGCACGTAGATCACGCACGGCGCCTTGCGCCGATCGGGCAATAGATGCAGCAGACACGAAATGGTGGTGCCGTTGTCGAACGGCACTTCCACGCGCTCGATGGGGTATTCCGCCAACTTGCTGCGGCGATCAACCATTTCGGAGAGTTTTTTGTAGAGGTATTTTTTAACCGGATGGTTGTCGAAAAAAATCGGGTGCTGCGCCATGCGGTAGGCTTCCACCGCGTGGTCGTAATGGGAGACCGCCGTGGCCTTTGCCCCGCGCGCCTCGGCGCGTTTCGCCAGCGCCTCGTGGCGCTCGGCGGCCTTGCGCCACACCTTGGGCAGCATGCGATAGTTGCGTGCGCGCGTGCCGGGCGGCACTTCCACGTCGTCGCGCTCGAAATTCTGCACGCGGCCACGCATGTTCAGTGCGAGGTCAAGCATCCATTGCTGATTGTCGCGCTCGGTTCTTAGCTTGCGAATCATGTTTTTATTCCCCACGTTACGGATTGATCGAACGGGTAATTCTACACGCGGCCACGGAAAGTCAAAGCGGCTGATTCGGCTGTCCACAATATGCCTTATGGACAGTGGCGGTAGAATGCATTCCTGTATCAACACGGGGCGACGGCGGTTGCCCCTCTTGTCATCCGCCATGCTTCATCCGCCATGCTTCATGCGTGGTCAATAAAGGATTTCCATGTCTTTCTATGCCGACCGTCTGAATCGCATCAAACTGTCTCCCAGCACCGCGGCCACGCAACGCGCCCGCGAATTACGCGCGCAGGGGCGCGACATCATTGCGCTCACCATCGGCCAGCCAGATTTCAACACGCCCGAGCATGTGAAGCAGGGCGTCATGGCTGCGCTGGCGCGCAACGAAACCAAGTATCCGCCCATCGAGGGCATCGCGGAGTTGCGCGAGGCGGCGGCGCGCAAGTTTCAGCGTGAGAATGCGCTGACCTACAGCGCCGATCAGGTGATGGTGGGCACCGGCAGCAAGCAGATTATTTTCAATGCGATGCTGGCGACCATCGGCGCAGGAGACGAGGCTATCATTCCCGCGCCGTACTGGATTTCGTATCTGGACATGGTGCTGGTGGCTGACGGCACGCCGGTTGAGGTGGTCTGCACGGCGGAAAGCGGCTTCAAACTCACGCCGGCGCAACTGGAGGCGGCGATTACGCCGCGTACCAAGTGGTTGTTTCTGAATTCACCCAATAATCCGACCGGCGCGGTGTATTCGCGCGCGGAAATTCGCGGGCTGGCCGATGTACTGTTGAAGCATCCGCATGTGTGGATATTGACGGACGACATCTACGAGCATCTGCGTTTTGACGGGATTGAATTCGCCACCATCGCGCAGGTGGAACCCAAACTCTACGACCGCACACTGACGGTGAACGGCGTGTCGAAGGCGTACGCGATGACCGGCTTTCGGCTGGGCTACGCGGCAGGGCCGAAGGAACTCATTAAAAACATCGTCAAGCTGCAATCACAAAGCACCGCGGGCGTGAGCTCCATCAGCCAGTGGGCAGCGGTGGAGGCGCTGAACGGCCCGCAGGAATTCATCCCGCAGCGCGCGGCGGAGTTCCAGGCGCGCCGCGACCGTGTGCTCGAAATGTTCAAGGACATCCCGGGCTTGCAGCCGAATTATCCCGAAGGCGCGTTTTATCTCTTCGTGCGCTGCGGCGATTTATATGGCCGCAAGACGCCGCAGGGCAAGGTGCTGAAAGACGAGGCGGATGTGGTGATGCATATGATGGATCACGGCGTGGCCGTGGTGCTGGGCGCCGCGTACGGCCTGTCGCCGTATTTCAGAATGTCGATCGCCACGGATATGCAAAAGCTCGAAGAAGCGTGCCGCCGCATGGGGCGCGCGGTGGCGGAGTTGACGTAACGTTAAAACCCGTATCAACAACAGAAAACAACAGAAGGTTTCCCGCGGACCCATGATTACATTCACTGCCATCGGTGTCGTGCATAACAGCGTCGACAAAATGTCCACCGGCAACTGGGCTGGCGCCGAATCGAAAATTGAAATTGATCCGGACTTTGCAGCAGGCTTGCAGGGACTCGCCGATTTCTCACACGTGGTCGTGGTGTTTCATCTGGACCGCATTGAGCCGTTCGACAAGGCTCAACAACTGCTGCGCCAGCCGCGCGGCATGGAACACCTGCCGCCGGTGGGCGTGTTCGCGCAGCGCACCAAATTCCGGCCCAACCCGATAGGTGTCACGCCCGCAAAGCTGGTGTCGATCGCGGGCAACGTGTTGACCGTCACCGGACTGGATGCGATGGACGGCACGCCGGTATTGGATGTGAAGCCGTTCATCCCCGAATTCGACAGCGTTACGCAGTCGACGCAGGCGGATTGGGTGCCGGCGATGCTGAAGGGATACTTCTGATCGCGCTTGCGGCCAAGGCCGCAAGGCCACAAGCGCGCGAGGACTATTTCTGCGGCACGGGTTTTAACACGTCCGCCGGCACTTCCGCGCTAACTCCCGTGGGCGCGAAATAGCTGCTGGTTTGCGTGCGCGCCGCGCGCCACGGCACATCGACCGTGGTGGTTTCCTCGTTTACCGTGCGTTGCAGCTTGACCGTGCCGACAATCTCGTTGCCGCCGGCACTGACTTTGCCGCTGTAGGTGTGGGTGACAAAGCCGACGCTGCCGATGGTCATGCCCAGCGTGAAGTTGATGTCAGTGCCGCGCAGCACCATTTTGTCGAGCACGCCGCGGCGGTTTCCAACGCGAACCACGCCCTCGGCTTTTTGAAACTGCTGCTCCAGCACGCCGGCGTAGGTGTGCTTGGCGCCGGCCACCGGCAACTCCCACGACCAGTAGCCTTCCACGCGCGCGGGGACGATCCACAGATGCACGGGTGAGTTGCCGACCTCGTCGATGCGGTCGGATTTCCACGCATCGCCCATGCCCCAGATCGGGGTGATGACGCGCGTACCGGGCGTAGCCTCGGCAAGTATTTTGGTACGCAGCATGCGCTGCATTTCCGGCCACATCCACATGGTTATCACGGTGGCGTCGCGGATGTCGGCGTCGAACACATCGCGCTTGAAGAACTGCACACGTTCGGCCACGCCGAGTTTTTTGGCCTCGGCGTTGGATTGAACCACCAGCTTTTCGTCGATATCGACGCCCCAGCCCTTAACCTTGCTGTTGGCCTTGGCCGCCGTCAGGACGATGCGACCGTCGCCCGATCCCAGATCGATGACCACATCGTTATCGCGCAGCTCCGCGAGTTGAATCATGCGGTCAACGTTCTCCTGCGCGCTGCCGACGAAGATGGAAAAGCGCTCCTGCGCGCCGGCGTCCTGCGTGAACTGCGCTAGCAGTATCGTGGCGGCGAGCGTTGTTACCCAATGTTTGATCATGTTTTCTGTCCGTGATGGCGTGCGGCACGAATTTTAATGCGACTTCTCGATGTTCGCCAGCCGGGCGGAAGTTACGCCGCCATGCTGATGTAACTATATGATAATAAACATAAAAGATTTCTGGTGCTTACGCGCTGGTGCGGTTCGATTCGCGGATGTGTTCCTTGCGCGTCTTTGCCACCAGCGTAATCCCCGCCAAAATCATCGCCGCGCCCGCGATGTGATGCACGCCGATGTGTTCATCGAGAAACATCACGCCCCATAACACGCCGAACAGCGGTATCAGGTACGTCACCGTCAGCGTGGGCGCGGCGCCGATCTGTTCGATCAGGCGAAAGTAGACCACGTAGGCGAGGGCGGTGCAGACGATGCCGAGCGCCGCCACCGAACCCCACGCCGCGATGCCCGGCGTTTCGCGCACGGGGAACAAAATCATCAGCGGCATCATCAGCAGCGTGGCGATCCACAGGCTGCCGAGCACGTTCGAGTAGGGCGCTATGTCTTTGACGGTTTGCGTGTAGGTGGACACTGCGCCGTACAGCAGGCTGGCGACAAACGCGGCGGCAATCGATAGCGCGGGGGTGTCGGCTTCACGCAAGCCTTCGCCGCCCACCAGCACCGCCACGCCC
>JANPOH010000316.1:0-3755 GCA_031427895.1 Betaproteobacteria bacterium | reverse complement strand
CTGCGTTGCTCGGCGGCTCTCAGGGGGAATTCGTCTGGGTATTAACGTTCGGAGTAATACGACTTTTAAGCCGCTAACAGCGTATGCAGGCGGGTTGCCGTTTCTTGTTGCATATCAACCGGCTCAAATAGTGATGCGGGGTACAAAAAATCCTCGCCCGAATCATCAATGATTTTTAGCATGCCGTGACTGTCGACGGGCGATAGAACCTCGTAAAGCCTGCCAAGCGTGAGATCGTCGGCGGAGAACTCGCCCAAGCCTTCCCGGGATACGCAAACGACGAATTTCATAGCCATTCCTTTATCTTGAGTTTCACTTTGCCGATGCCGTGCGCCTCTTACCAATGAACCTCGGCCAGTGCGGTTGCGCCATCAGGTAATCGAACCTGGGCGACGCCCTTCATTTTGCGCCAGTTGCCGAGGCCGTATTTGGCCCTGAGCGCAGCTATTTCCCTGATACCGTTGCCCTTGGCGATGGTTTCAACATGGCCTATCTGACCGACGATCTGAAATTCCATTCGTGAATCCTACCTTACTTCTGGTGTATTGGGCGCACGTGCCAACCGCCGCCCTACGCCCTTTGCCGCTCCGCGTGGCGTGGGAACTCCATTCTTGCCGATAGGCATCCGCTTGACGCGCGCCATAAAATTCCTACATAATAAGTAAGAAAGTATTACTTTTGAGGCCTACCATGCGGATTACCGAAAAAGGCCAGATCACGATTCCGGTCAAATTGCGCAAGCGTTACGGAATTGACCGCAATACCGAAGTTGAATTTGTCGCCGACGTGGACGGCATACGCATTACCAAGCGTACCGGTGCCGCGGCCAATCCGTTTCGCGCGCTGCGCGGTGCTGCACGCAAGCGCCTGGGTGATGGCGGCGCTGATGTTAGCGTCGATCAATATATCGAAAAGATGCGTGGTCGATGATTACGGCCGTGGATACCAGCGTGCTGCTGGATGTGCTGACCGACGATCCAGCGCATGCAGAGCAATCCGAAGCGCTTTTGGCGCACGCCTATCAGCAGGGTGGCCTGATTGTGTGCCCCGTCGTTTACGCGGAACTGGCACCGATCGCGCGTGATCGCCGCCAACTGGATGACTGGCTGCAAAGCGGCGGCATACGCGCCGTGGCGCTGACAGCGGAGCATGGCTACGCGGCAGGATTGGCCCACGCCAAGTACCGCAAGGCGGGCGGCAAGCGTGAGCGCGTGCTCGCGGATTTTCTGATTGGCGCTCACGCGCTGCTTGAGGCTAACCGGCTGCTCACGCGAGACCGCGGGTTTTACCGGAAATATTTTTCCGGGCTGGAAATCCTCGCAGCGTAGCCCGCAGGGAACGCGGCCCGTTACGGGGCAACGCTGCCGAGGGGGTCGCCCACACTCCTGCGCGGCGCTATAATCACGCCAGCGTTTCTTCCCTGTAGCCTTCCTGCGAACCCGTCACAATGACCTCCAAAACCGATCTGGCCAACGCCATCCGCGCGCTTGCGATGGACGCAGTTCAACAGGCCAATTCCGGCCATCCCGGCATGCCGATGGGCATGGCGGATATCGCGCAGGCGCTGTGGAACAATCATTTGCGTCACAACCCCGCCAATCCGGCGTGGGCCAACCGCGATCGCTTTGTGCTGTCGAACGGCCACGGCTCGATGCTGCTGTATGCGTTGCTGCATCTGACCGGCTACGATCTGCCGATGGCGGAGTTAAAGCGCTTTCGCCAACTGCATTCCAAAACCGCCGGGCACCCTGAACACGGCATGACGCCAGGCGTGGAAACCACCACCGGGCCGCTGGGGCAGGGCATCGCCAACGCGGTGGGCATGGCGCTGGCCGAGCGCATGCTGGCGGCGGAATTCAATCGTGACGGGCACGCGGTGGTCGATCACCGCACCTATGTGTTTCTCGGCGACGGCTGTTTGATGGAAGGCATTTCGCACGAAGTGTGTTCGCTGGCCGGCACGCTGGGGCTGAACAAATTGATTGCGTTGTATGACGATAACGGCATCTCGATTGATTCCGAAAAAGGCAAAATCAAACAATGGTTTACCGATAACACGCCGCAACGGTTTGAAGCCTACGGCTGGCGCGTGATCCGCGATGTTGACGGGCACAACACCGATGCGGTGAGCGCGGCTATTGCCGACGCGCAAAAAGAAACCGCCAAGCCAGTGCTGATCTGCTGCAAAACCATCATCGGCAAGGGCGCGCCGGAAAAGGCCAACACCGGCGGCGCGCATGGCGCACCGCTGGGTGCCGAAGAAATCGCGGCCACGCGGGCGGCGATAGGCTGGAACCATCCGCCGTTTGAAATCCCCGCAGCGGTGTACGCAGGCTGGGATGCGCGCGCGCGCGGCGCAAACCAGGAGGCGGCGTGGAATGAACAATTCGCGGCCTATGCGAAGCAGTTTCCCGACCTTGCCGCTGAATTAAAGCGCCGCATGGCGGGCGAGTTGCCGCGCGATTGGAAAGCCCATGCCGCCAAAGTGCTGGCGCAGGTTAACGACAAAGCCGAGACCATCGCCACGCGCAAAGCGTCGCAAAATGCGATCGAAGCACTGGCGCCGGCGCTGCCGGAACTCGCGGGCGGTTCTGCCGATCTTGCGGGATCGAACCTCACGTGGTGGTCGGGTTCCAAAGCCGTCGGCAACTCACTGATAAACAATGGCGGCGGCAACTACGTGTTTTTCGGCGTGCGTGAATTCGGCATGTGCGCCATCGCCAACGGCATGACCCTGCATGGCGGCGTGATGCCGTACGTGGCGACCTTCCTCACCTTCTCCGACTACGCGCGCAACGCGCTGCGCATGGCGGCACTGATGAAGTTGCGCGTCGTGTATGTGTTCACCCATGATTCCATCGGCCTGGGGGAAGACGGCCCCACGCACCAGCCGGTCGAACATGCGGCGGTGCTGCGGCTGTTGCCGAACATGGATGTGTGGCGGCCCTGCGATACCGTCGAATCCACCGTGGCGTGGATCGCCGCGATCGAGCGCGGCGACGGCCCGTCGAGCTTGCTGTTCTCGCGGCAGAATCTGAATTTCAACCCACGCAGCGCGGCGCAGATCGCGGATGTGGCGCGCGGCGGTTACGTGTTGTCGGACGCTGCAAACCCAAAAGCGGTCATCATCGCCACCGGTTCCGAAGTCACGCTCGCACTGGAAGCGCAAAAGTTACTGGCGGCGGAAAACATCCCCGTGCGCGTGGTGTCCATGCCATCGACGACCGTGTTCGACCGGCAGGACGCGGCTTATCGCGCGCAGGTATTGCTATGTGACGAAAAGGGCCGGGGCCTGCCGCGTGTCGCGGTCGAAGCGGGCGTAGCGGATTTCTGGCGCAAGTATGTGGGCCTTGATGGCGCAGTGGTCGGCATCGATCGCTACGGTGAATCCGCGCCCGCGGGCGAGTTGTTCAAGTATTTCGGCTTCACGGCGGCGAACATTGCCGTCACCGTGAAGGGCGTGCTGTAACCATTTGTTTTTAAAGATTATTCTGGAGATCTGTCATGACGATTAAAGTGGGCATCAACGGCTTTGGGCGCATCGGGCGCATGGTGTTTCGCGCGGCGGCGCAGAATTTTGCGGATATCGAAGTGGTCGGCATCAACGATTTGCTGGAGCCCGACTACCTTGCTTATATGCTGCGCTATGACTCGGTACACGGCAAATTCAACGGCAGCATCGCGGTCGAAGGCAACACCCTCATCGTCAACGGCAGGAAAATCCGCCTCACCCAATTGCGCGATCCGGCGGAACT
>JANPOH010000315.1:0-5609 GCA_031427895.1 Betaproteobacteria bacterium | reverse complement strand
CCGGTTCGAGCCCGCACTGGATGCGGTGACTATTTTGGCCATCAAGCACCAACGCGAAGACGACTACAAATAGACGGGATCATCACATCACGCCCTTAGCGATCGTGAGCTGACCCGGATCAAACAACCCCAAAATGAATTCCTTGGCCGTCGAATCAAAATTCGTGCGGTCGATCTCTGAGCATGGTTACCCGCAATGCACGAGATTTCGCGGATTTTGGCTTGGATGTGTCAATCCCCGGGGCGATTGAGGTTAGCTTGGCGGCAACCGCTGTCGAGAAACGATGCGCAAGCTGCGCCACACAGTGTCGCATCAGACCCTTGATTCATATCCATAACATGGATATCATGTGGGCATTGTTACGAAAAAGGATTGCCCATGACCATGCACGTCAATCTTTCAGCGGAAATGGAAGGGTTCATCAAAAGCAAGGTGTCCAGTGGCTTCTATGGCAACGCCACGGAAGTGATCCGCGACGCCATCCGCCGCATGCAGGCCGAAGAAAGCCGTGTTGCCACATGGCAAGCCGCGATTGCCAAGGGCAACGCGCAACTGGATCGGGGCGAGGGGATTGTCTACACCGCAGAGGCTCTGAACAGCATCACCCAAAGCGCCATCAGCACCATGCACAGCGAGCAGCCCATGGAGAAAGATGTTCTCCCGGGTGTCTTCCCAGATGTCCTCCCATAAGCTCTTGCACGCCCCGACACCGTTACCGCTCAAACTTTCTCCTAAAGCACGTCAGGACTTCATCGATATTTTGCGCTACACCGGCGAGACTTGGGGACAGAATCAATTACTGACCTACCGCAATAAGATTAACGACGCCCTGCAAGCCATAGGGCGCAACCCGCAGCTTGGCCACTCCAGAGACGATTTGCCGTCAGCGCACTTGGCATATCTGGTCGGCTCGCATGTTATCGTTTATCGCGCCGCCGTTGACAACATCGCCATCGTGCGCATCCTGCACCAACGCATGAGCATCACCAGACATGCCTGATCGGCAACACACACATGCGGCGCAATAACGATTGCGCCCTACAGCACTGGCGCGCAATTCACACGCAGCGCGACATCCCGGCGTGGATGCACGAACCCAGCGCGCACGGAGGGCTTGCCGCCCCTTGGAAAAAGCCTTTGCCATAATCGCAGCCGCCCTCACAGGCCTTTACCTGCCAATCGAAATTTGATAAATTCAGACCTGTCTAGTCAGAATACAGGATGGGGCATCGTCATGCACGTTTGGCAAATGCAAGAAGCAAAAGCGCGCCTTTCAGAAGTCGTCAAGCGCGCCGAAAACGAAGGGCCGCAGGACATCACGCTGCACGGTCAATCCGTGGCGATTGTGGTGTCGCGCTCAACATTTGATCGTCTATCGGGCAGCGGGCGCTCGCTGGTGGAATTCATGCATCAATCACCTTTGTACGCCCTGGAAGACGTAACGATTGAGCGTGACCGAAGTCTCACGCGAAAGGTAGCGCTTTGAGTTATCTGATCGACACCAATGTCCTTGCGGAATTGCGCCGCAAAACGCCCAACGCCGGGGTGGTGAAATGGTTTGCGCGACGGCCCGCCTCAACCCTGTTTTTGAGCGTGTTGACGCTGGGTGAATTACGCAAAGGCATTGAAGGCGTAGCCGATGCTGATCGTCGAACCGCACTGCTCGATTGGCTGGAAGCTGAACTGCCGATTTTCTTTACCGGTCGAATTCTCCCGGTGGATATTCCTGTCGCAGACCGCTGGGGACGGCTGGTGGCCGCAGCGGGCCGGCCCCTGCCCGCGATCGATAGCCTGATCGGCGCCACCGCCGCGCATCACGGCCTGAGCATGGTTACCCGCAATGCGCGTGACTTCGCGGATTTTGGCTTGGATGTGATCAATCCTTGGAGCGATTAAGGTTAGCTTGGCGGCAACCGCTGTCGAGAAACGATGCGGATGCTGCGCCACAAAGACGCGCCGCATAGTTGACTTGGGTGTGATTCAAGCTGATGTCCAGGCACGTTGAACTACATTACTTGCACTGTGTTACAAAATTACCAAAGAAACCCTAGCCCTCCCCTTGAAGGCTGATCATTACCCACAACTATCGCTATGAATTCAGTAGCTTGCTCGCAACAGACCCGTAGGGTGCGCTCAGCGCACGCGGCTACGCACGTAACGCGTGCGCGGTGCGCACCCTACGGATCGCTTGCAGAGGTAAGTCATTGATTTTGAGTAAGTAATTGTGGGTAAAGATCAGCCTTGAAGGGGAGGGAATTTACTTTGTGACACAGTACAACTATAGCGCTTCAGGAAATAGCATTTAAAATAAAAAGTTAGGTGTTATTCGTGTCTGACCCGAATTATTCTATTTTATGATCACCCCGCGTGAAGCTCTTCGCGAAGAACGCGCCTAAGTGTCGCGACGGTAATCGGCTTTTGCTTTTCTTTTGCTCCAGCGACTGACTCACGCAAGACGGAGTTAATAAGTGTTTGGTAGCCATATCCTTCGCTTTCGGCGCGAGCACGAAATGCTTCAATTATTTCGTCGTCAAGCATGATTGTGATTCGAGTTTTGCCTGGCGAGGCAATCACAGCCCCGCGTTTTCCTTTGCTGAAGTCGTATTCGTTACGCATAGTATTGCTCCGATTCGCCATGAGATGCTTTGCGAGCGGAAATAACACGCGTCCGCCCCCCCGCGTTGAGTATGGACGACCACCAATACGCGCCCCAAGGCATCCATGCCCAGCGTAATGAATCGCCGCTCACCGATGGCATCAGGGTCTTCGACAGTGAAAGCTGTTTCGTCGCGAAGCGCCTGCTCAGCGTGCGCGAAGCTCACGCCATGCTTGCGAAGATTGCTGCGCGCCTTCGAGGGGTCAAAATCTAACTCCATCTATCGATTATACATATTAAATGCATATTGTCAATCAATAGCCTCTTCCAATGGCGTATGAGTCTGAACGGGTAGCGGGTATCGATCATGATGCAAGGCATGGTGATCGACATGAATGATATCCAGTTGCAAACGTTGGATCAGGTACGGGCCTTTCTCAAAGGCACGATGGCCCTGGGGTTTTCGGTCGCGGCCGATGAGCGCTACGAGTTTGTTGCGTGTTGCCGACGGCGCAAATCCGCCTAAATCTGACGGAGAAAAGCGAATGTCTGCATGGCTGTAAGCGCGATACTGCCGCACTTACAGCCATCGCCCATCGTATAGCCCCTACGCCGCGTCAAGGGTGCGCTTCGCCAGGCTGCATAAGGCCGCAGCCTGCCCTTGACCCGGCTCCGGGGCGCTTCTTCGCCGTATCGCCACTGCATTTTTTATGCCCGAAAAAACGCATCGTCAAATTTAAGCGGATTTCGACCGTCGTTCACACGGTACCGCCACCAGACGGCAATGCGGTAGTCCCGAGACCTTTTGTGTCACCGCCGGGCCGCGCCCCGGTCTCAGCGGAGGACTTACCACCACCACCACCGGCTGCCGAAGATGCGGATGGGTTATGACCATGGGCATGTACCTTATCTACGAAGGTAGAAGCGACCAGCAAGCGTAGCCCGGATGCAGCGCAGCGAAATCCGGGGAATCATCCGTCGCGACACCATCCCGTTCGCGCTCAACTCAAGCGCGATTTTGGCCGTTGTTTCCTGGATTCCATTCCACTACCCTGAGGCGCTATACTGGACATTATGAGTACGATCATTGAACTTGAGAAACAAATACTGGCGCTCCCCGCTGTTGAGCGAGAGCAGCTCGCAACGTTGACTTGGGAAAGTTTGGTTGGTGATCCCAATGTGGCCGGTACTTGCAGCATTGACCCAGAGGGCATTGAGATTGCGGCGCAACGCGACGCCGAAATTGAGTCCGGCGTAGTTCAACCGATTGGTCACACCGAGTTTTTGCGGCGCACCGGTGGCGCCTCGCCTCGGAATGAAGGTTGAGTATCACCCGCTCACCGTATTCGATCTTAATAATGCCATCGCATACTACAACCAGCAACGCGGTGGTCTCGGTGACGAGTTCCGGTCCGAGGTGTATGCGGCCATCGCGCACGTTCGGGAAAATCCCTCCCGGTATATCACTGTAGCGCACGGAATTCGCCGGTGCTTCGTGCATCGCTTTCCATACTCTGTCTTGTTTCGCTTCATTAACAAAGAGGCGATCCGCATACTGGTCATCCGCCATCACCGTCGTCATCCAGGTTTTGGGCTTAGCCGCCGATAGGTGGATAGGTGTGGCATAACTTCGCGCTCCAGCGGACGCGATGCGGCGCTCCGCCGAACGCCACGTTGGGCATCTTGAGCAAGCAAGCCCGGACGCAGCGCAGCGAAATCCGGGGAATCATCCGTTGCAACACCATCCCGTTTGTGCTCATCTCAATCGCGATCCTGACCGGTGTTTCGCGGATTGCATTTATTTCATTCCATTCCATCCGGGCTTGCTATAGCGCTTCAGGAAATATCATTTAAAACAAAAAGTTAGGTGTTATTCGTGTCTGGCCCCATTTTCTTACGAAACAAAAGAATCCGCATATGTTCGTCACCGGTGCCGCGCGCACTACCCGAAAAAAAGGGGCGCCAACACCTCATGGCACTCATGGCACAAGGGAAGGCGCCATGCGGTAGTGTCTCGGTTTGAAATGTAACCGAGAAACACTTACGGCTTATGAGTTCATAACCCGCACACGAAACAAAAAACCCGCTGAAGCGGGACACGAAACAAAAAACCCGCTGAAGCGGGTTTAGAATTTGTGAGCAATACCGCACTGCTTCAATATTTTGTTTGCAAGATGTCGCGACTTGCAGCCATGCGGAACAGTTTGTGACTTACTACCTTTACTCCATACTTCATGTGATCCCTTGCCATTCCTTAGTTTAGACCATCCATTTTGGGTGAGGAGGCGTTTTATCTCCGCCTCATATCCATTCATGTGATAGCAAGGTTTTGGTGAATGCGAATGTCGGTTCTTGGTTTTCCGATTGAGGTGTGAGCCAATTCGAGAAGCTCAGGAAGCGCCAAATCTATTTCTTTTATCAACGCATCCAAGCTATCAGATTCAACGGCTAATCCAATGTCATCACTTGTGGCGTAATATACGTTAGCCTCATTATCCCTGCAAACATCGACCTTAATTTGGATGGGAACTCCGATGTTTGCGGCGATACGCCATCCGGGGAATCCGAGACGCCAATACATAGATTTCTCCAGTCGGCAAAAACTCTGAAAAGCGCTAAAAACGGGATTATTTGACAAAGTATAGGCTTTAAGAGTTCCTTGTGTAAAGAAATGCCGGGGGAACCCCATCGGTTGTTATACCCCGAAAAAAAAGGGCGCCCGACGGGCGCCCCTGGAGTGGCTCCAAGATGCCTGCGTAGTTACTATTTGCTTACTATTTGCAAGCCAGTGCGTCGCGGCTTTCTTCGAAGCACGCCGGCACCGAGATGCCGACACCCTTGATGCGGTGATCCATGGGTGGGCTGGTGCCGACATCGCCGACGAAGCCGTGTTCGATTTGTTCCGCCACGCTGTCGGTGCCGAAGGCTTTTTTCGCCTCGTCCTGCGCGGCTTGCGCGGCTGCCTGTTGCGCGGCATTGATCGCGGCATCAAGCCCGGGCGGATTCAGCCCG
>JANPOH010000314.1:0-3749 GCA_031427895.1 Betaproteobacteria bacterium | reverse complement strand
ACATCGGGTCGAGCACCTGTGCCGAAAGTTTCGCGGCAACATCCGGGTCAGCCACCGCCTTTTTCAGTTCGGCATTGAGCTTATCGACGATCGGCTTGGGCGTGCCGGCGGGCACGAACGTGCCGAACCACCCGACGAACTCAAATCCTTTCAGGGTTTCCGCAATCGCGGGAATCTCCGGAAACTGCGTGGTGCGCTGCGCCGACGACACCGCCAGCGGACGCAGGCGACCGGACTTGAGGTAAGGATAAACCTCCGCCACCGGCGTGAGTATCGAATGGATCTCGCCGCCGATCATCGCCAGCACCGCCGGCGCGCCGCCCTTGAACGGAACATGCGTCATCTTCGCGCCGGCAACATTGGAAAAGAGGCTCATCGAAAGATGCTGGGAAGCGCCGACGCCGGCCGAGCCGTAGAACATTTCACCGGGCCGCGCCTTCGCCAGATCGATGAACTCTTTTGTGCTGCGCGCCGGCAACGCGGGATGCGTGGCGAGCATGAGCACCAGCCGCGTCACCGGTGTTATACCGATGAAATCCTTCAGCGCGTCATACGGCAGCTTTTGGTAGAGGTGCGCGTTGGCGACCAGCGTCTGCGAATACACCATGATCGTATGGCCGTCCGGCGGGCTTTTCGCCACGATGTCGGCGCCGATCGTCCCGCCCGCGCCCGCGCGGTTATCGATGGGGAACTGCTGGTTCAACTGCTCGCTCATTTTCTGAAACACGAAGCGCGCGACGACATCCGTCGCGCCGCCCGGTGGAAACACCACCACCACCCGCACCGGCTTTGCGGGATACGCTTGTGCCGGGCTGGTCGAAGCGGGCTGCGCCCGCGCCGTGCCGCCGGCAAAAACAGCAACAGCCGCAAATGCAACGTATGCAACGAATGCCCCCAACCACCGAGTCGTGTTCATTGGATTTCTCCTCGTAAACCGTTCCAGCCATACCGGGAATATTAAACACTGCCAGTCGTGCCCGCACAATGTAGTCCGGGCGCGGCACGCGGTCAACCGCGGGCGCCCCTGTTTTATTGCCGCCCGCCCTCCACGGCAAACCCTTCCGCGCGCCAACGCAACATGCCGCCGGCCAGATTCGCCACGCCGGTAAAGCCCGCGCGCTGCAAAATCACGCACGCCTGCGCGGAGCGCGCGCCCGAACGGCACACCGCAACGATGGGTCGCTCGCGCGCAAGGGCGCCCGAACGCGCGGCGAGTTCGCCGAGGGGGATCAGTGCCGCGCCCTTGATGTGACCCAGCGGGCCGCTGAATTCGGCCGCCTCGCGCACATCGATAATTTGCACGCGGGCTGAAATTTCCTCCAGCGCCTGCGGATAAATCTCCCAGATGCCGGCAAAGGTAAAGGTTAGCGGCGCCCACGCCGGTTCGGTCGTTTGCGCCGGGGCATTCGCCACCTGCCCGCACTGGAGGTTTGCCGGCACGGCCACGTCGATCTGCCTGGGATGCGGCAGGCCGAGGTTATTCATGTAGCCGGTGAAATCGGCCTCGCCGATGCCGCCGCCGAGGCGCGGATTGAAGCGCCGTTCTTCGTCCACGCTGGTGACCGTGATGCCGCGATAATCGTGCCCGGGATACAACAGACATGCGGGCGGCAGCGTAAATATCTGGCTATGCACGGAGCGATACAACGTGCGCGCGCTGCCCTGCTGAAAATCGGTGCGACCGCAGCCGCGAATCAGCAGCGCGTCGCCGGTGAACGCCATCGATTCATCGTCGAGCACGTAGGTCATGCAGCCGTTGGTGTGGCCCGGCGTTTCGCGCGCTGCGAGGTAACGCGCGCCGAATTCCACGCGCGTGCCATGGGCCAGCACGAGATCGGCGCCGGTCGCGCCGCTGGCCCCTGCGATCGCGATGCGGCTGCCCAGACACTGTTTAAGTAGAGACGCACCCGTCACATGGTCGGCATGCACATGCGTTTCCAGCGTGTACAACAGTGTCAGCCCCAATTCGGCGATCAGCGCACGATCACGACGCGCCTGCTCAAACACCGGATCGATCAATACGGCTTCTTTGCTGCGATCGTCGCCCAGCAGGTAGCTGTAGGTGGAGGACTGCGGATCGAACAATTGACGGAAAATCATGGGATTCCTTGCTGATGTCTGATGGTTGCCGGCGCCGCTAAAACTTCAGCTTCCGGGGACTGTCAGTGTTCTGTCCGCCGCGCATAGACTCCTCCGCTCAATATCCGCCCGCAGACTATGCCACAGGTGATGCGCCCTCGCACCACCTGCGTTATCCTCGCCACATCTCATGAAGAAAATTTTCTACGGTTGGCGCGTGGTGGGCGCCGGCGGCGCGCTGCAATTCTTGCAGGCGGTGCTGCTGAATCAGGCATTCGGCGTCTACGTCGCGGTGCTGGTGGAAGAGCGCGGCTGGAGCAAAACCGCGCTCTCCGCCGCCGCCGCGATGAAATCGACGGAGGTTGCGCTGCTCGGCCCGATACTCGGCTGGATGGTGGACCGCTTCGGCTCGCAGGGCATGGTGCGCTTCGGCGTGGTGACCTTCGGCATCGGATTCATGCTGTTGAGCCGGATCGACACCCTGCTGGGGTTTTATGCCGCGTTCGCGGTACTGGCTCTCGGCTCCAGCATGTTCAGCAACCTGCTGGTGAGCGTGGCGATTATCCAGTGGTTCGAAAAGCGCCGCACGCGCGCGCTGTCAGCATTGCAATTTGGCGGCGCGCTCGGCGGACTGTTTGTGTTTCTGGTGGCGTGGTCGATACAGTCATTCGGCTGGCGGCCGACCGCGTTCGGATCGGGCGTCATCTCCATCGTGATCGGCTGGCCGCTGGCGAGCATGATCCGCAGCCGCCCGGAAGATCAGGGCATGACGATGGACGGATTGCCACCCGCGCCTGTCGTGAGCGGACAGCCGGTGGCGCCCGCCGAGTCTTCATTCACTGCGCGCCAGGCACTGCGCACCAGTGCGTTCTGGCTGCTGTCGCTGGGCCATGCGTGTTCGCTGCTGGTGGTGATGGCGATCAATGTGCATGCCATCACGCACATGAAGGAAGGACTGGGCTACACGCTGGCGCAGGCGTCGCTGTTTTTTATCCTGGTGACGGTGGGGCAAGGCGCGGGCGTGGTGCTCGGCTGGTTTGTCGGCGAAAAATTCATCAAGCGCAAGGTGGCCGCCACCTGCATGCTGATGCACACCGCAGGTCTGCTGCTGCTCACGTATGCCACCGGCCCCGTGGTGTTGGCGTTCTCGCTACTGCTGCACGGCGTGGGCTGGGGACTGCGCGGCCCCTTCATGCAGGCAATACGCGCGGATTATTTTGGCCGGCGCTCCATCGGTCTGATCCTCGGACTATCGACGATGATCACGGTGCTCGGCAATGTCATCGGCCCGGTACTGGCGGGCGTGTTTGCCGACTGGCAAGGCAACTACCGCATGGGCTTCACGCTGCTGGCGGTGTTTTCGCTGCTGGGCGCGATGTTCTTTTTGATGGCCAAGCCGCCGAATATGCCCGCAGCGCAGAGAGTTATATAAGTATTTGTTTTTATTCAGTATTTCATTAATTCATGGAAACCGAAAATCGTCACTTGAGTTTGACGCCGGTTTCCTTGATCAGCTTCGCCCAGCGCGTTATTTCAAACTCCAGATACTTGCCCAGCGCCTCCGGTGTGCCGCCCAGCGGTGAAACCCCCAGCGTCTGAAAGCGTTCGCGCACATCCGGTGTTTGCAACTGGCGATTGATCTCGCCGTTGAGTTTGTCGATCACGCCGCG
>JANPOH010000313.1:0-6247 GCA_031427895.1 Betaproteobacteria bacterium | reverse complement strand
GGGTTTCTTTGGTAATTTTGTAACACAGTGCAATTAAGCTGCCCGACATACACGAGCGTTTCAGCAGCCAGGGTCTCGATCCGGTGGGATCAACGCCCGAAGTGGTGTCCGCGCTGATCAAGCAGGAAATCCAGCTCTACGCCAGGATGGCAAAGCAGATCGGGTTGAAGCCGCAGTAGCTGTGGCGCGCCGGCGCGGCGTGTCTTGAAGTTGATTCCGCGCATGGATCAATGACATCGGCGCCGCCGCTAACCACGCCGCATATCATCGAGAAACTCCGAGGCCGGTTCAACGCTGGTCACCAGCAAATGATCGCGTGCCCGCGTGCAGGCCACGTAAAGCAGATGGCGCTCGGTGTCGTAGACCTCCTGCAAATCGGCGTCGTCGCCGACGGTTTCGATGCGCTCCTGCAGCGGAATAATCTCATCGTCGCAGGCTATCACCGCCACAGCGCGAAATTCCAACCCCTTGGCCAGATGCATGGTGCAAATGCTGACATAGCCGCTCGCCGTTTCGACGTGCTCATCCAGAACCTTGAAGGACAACCCTGCCGCCGTAACAGCGGCCTGCGCCCGGCCCAGTTGCGCGGCCGAGCGCACGAACACGCCGAATTCATGCGGCAGCAGGCCAGCCTGCGATTGTTCCGCCAACCACGCGCCAGCGGAAGCGATTTCTTCGCTTTCGCTCTTGAGCACGCGAATGACGGGCGGCGGGCCGTTGAAGACCGAAACCGTGTCGCTGCGATTCTCGCTGTTGCCATCCACATCGGTTGCCTCCGGGCCGAGCAAGCGGTCGGCTTGCTGGCGGATTTGGTGCGACGTGCGGTAGTTGATGCGGAGGTTACGGGAACGACCACGAATATCCACGCCCAGGGATTTCCATGAAAAGGGCTGCTGGAAGATGCGCTGGCCGGGATCACCAGCAAAGAACAGGGCGTTGGGCCGTTGCGCACCCAGCGCGGCAAAAAAACGCAGATGCGCGACACTGACATCCTGCGCTTCGTCCACCACGGCAAAGTCAAACGGCGGGTGCTTGCCCTTAGCCAACGCTGCCGCCAGCACAGTGAACAAACCCGCGTGCGTGGTGAGCTTTTGCCCTTTCAATTCACGGCGGACGTGCTCGAAGATAGTCCAAAGCACTGCTCGCTGCGGCTCCGGCAGCCGGGTCTTGCGGCCAAGCCGGGCAACATCACGATACGACTCCCACGTTTCCAATTGCCAGGCATCGACTACCTGCTCCCATTCGGTCAGCAGAAAATGCAGGCTGAACTTGTGGCCGTCCACGGCGCGCGCGGCGTTATTCACCAACGCACGGATAACCTCACGGCCGGCAATCGCAGCCGGCCCGACGTGCGCCTTGTAGAGCCGCAGCCCGATAGCGTTAAGGGAATACACATCGATGCGTTCACCAAGGCGCGGTTCACTGCCGATAAGACGTTTCAGTTTGGTATGCAGCGCATGGGCCAGCGTGTCCGAGTAGGTGGTGAGCAGCACCCGCGCTTCCGGGTGAGTGCGCGCCAGATGCGCGGCGCGATGCAGCGCGACGATGGTCTTGCCGGTGCCGGCAGAACCGGAAACGCGTGCCGGGCCGCTGTAGTCGCGCTCCACCCACTGCCGTTGTTCGGGATGGAGGAAAACCGTCCACTTTTCCCAGGGGAAATCGAGCGCGCGCTGCAACTCCTCTACATTGGTCATCACGCGGAAACGGCGCTGGGCGTCGGGATGATCGAAAGGGTTCGCCGCTGCCGCCGCTGGCTCAGGCACGCGCGGCTTGCCGCCTGTCGCCAGTTCCAGCAGCGCTTCCGCTGCTTCGGCAGGAAGATGGTCGGACAGCGCCAACAGCGTGACCGTAGTCGCCTGCTTCACGTCAGCCAGCCATTCGGCGGGCACGCCGTAACCGAGCAGTTCATCATCGGCACAATCAGCGAACAGCGGTTTTAGTGCCGGCGCAGGCTCCTGCGCCGGCGTCAGAACAAGTTCCGTCTGCACATACACCGGGACAACTACCTCTTTCACCGTCTCGCGGATTTCGACCAACTGCGCCGCACCCGTAGCCGGGTGCGTCTCCAGCTTCCGGCGTTCGGCCCAGTCGTAGGCTTTGTCGTGATGATCTGCGTAGCACAGCAACAAGCTATTTTGTGTCTTGTGAACGATAAGCCGGATGTCGCTGCTCACCCGCACCGACCAGAAGTTTTTATCCTTCGCCTTGGCGAGTTTGTGAAAGCTCAAACCCGGCCCCGCTGGATTCACCTGCAAATCAAAGGCCGTGGTCTTGACGGCCTTTTGTTCGTCACCCGTCAGCCGGGCGAGGCTGTCAGTGAAGGTGTCGGCGATGCGGAAGTCCATGCTCAGTGCTCGACAGAAACAACATTGGCAATCTGATTTGCTATAGCGTTGTAGAGATCGACCTCGGTCTGTTCGGTCTGGATCGAAACAATGAGACTGTAGCGTGCAGGCAGGCCGTACCGTTCCAGTGCCGGGCGCGTCCGCCACCACCCCGCCGAGGGATACACGGCGATAAATCCACGGCTGGCAAGATCACTCGCCGTACCCTCCCAGACATCCTGGTGCAACGACCCACGATGGCGGAACTGGTCACCAAGCCGCCAGTCCGGGTCTTTCGGATTGATTGGGTCTCCTTCGTCCTCACGTTCCGCGGCCGCATTGATCCGGGCAATAAAGTCGTTGGTGGATGCGTCCAGCGGGCGCTGCACGTCGAATCGCAGACGATGCGATGGATAGTGAAACTTTGATGCTTTGCCCCGCGCCGACGGATTAGGCTCGACGAAATAAGACAACGTAACGCGCATCCGCACCTGAGCATCTTGCAGCGATTCCAGTTGTTCTTTCGGCCACGGCAATGCATGCAAACTCATGTCGCGGGTCTTGACACCCTTCCCGACAACCTTTTCGTAGGGGTGTACTACATCCTCTACGATCAAAGTCAGCGAGTTGCCTGCGCTCCACAACGCCCGATCCAAATTGGGCACGCCCCAGCCGCAATGCCGGATAAGATTCACGTAATCTGTTTTTGTCGGCGTGCCTTTGCTTGGCAGATACATCTGCCGCATAACCTCTGTCCATTCAGCCGAATGCACGATAAGCGCGCGTATCGTCTCGGGGCGCAGCGCGGGATATCCGGCCATAAGCTGTGCCGCCATACGAGCGCATAGCGCGGATGCGGCGCTGGTTGCATTGGTGGTCGTGAACAGCCGCTCAACCCGGCGATGGTGCGTAGTCAACAGATTGAGGCTGGGCACTGTCACCGCGCCCAGCTCATCCTTGCCCGCATTGCCGCCTTCCATCACCACATCCGGCTTCAGGGGCCAAACGCGGTCCCATGCCCCCGACGTTGTCGTAAACGGGCTTGGCCCACCCTCTCCTGCAATGGCTGCAAGCGTGGTGATCTCGGTTTCGGTCTTCGCGGTACAGGCACCAACGGTCAGTGCATTCCACGCCTGCCCAGGGTCGTGAATAAGGCTTGTAGAGAGACTGGCTGGGTATGCGAGCCAAGCATTATTGTCACTCGTGTTGCCCGCCGACAATACGAACAGTCGCGGAAACTGCCCCGCGCCATCGGAATCCGCCGCAAGCCGATCTACGGTTGCCGACCACGACGAAGGGCGCCCTCTGTCACGGTAGTCCGACGCGGTAACGGCAGACGAGAAAAGCCGCGGCCGGTTTGGCGCTGAAATTTCGGGGCGGCTGACCGCCTCAGCAAATAAATAGGCATGAAGCTTCTCATCACCCTCATTGCCGCCGTTTTCCGGGATGAGTTTGACTGACTCAAGCCGGTGCGACACCACCATGGGTGCGGTCGAAGCCAGGGCTTCAACCAGATCGCCATAGCCCGCAAGACCCGCCAAGCCAGTGCCGTGGCCGTGCTGATCGTCAGTGCCCCACGCGGGCTTTACCGTATGAAGATCGAGGACATCAAGCAGTGGCGCCAGCAGCGGATGCCCACGATTCACGCCGGTATCCAGCAGGCACACCCGTGGCGTTGAATCACTGTCCACAGCCACGGTCAGCCGCGCGAGCATGTCATCCAGCCAATCCTGTTGCCCGTCCCTCGCCATGCCATCGAAGAACTCCGCCGTGTCTTTGGCGCGGCGCAGCTCGGCAACACCGTTCAGCATCATGACCGAATGCGAGAATTGCTGCCGCGAGCCATGCATGAGCACCACCGTTCGCTCCGGGAAATTCGCCTGATGCTCGCTGACAACGCAATTTGCGAGCGCGGCAAGCTTGCGAAAATCCGCCACGACCGCGTCCCGTTGGCCGCGGACAGAAAGCCAGACCTCCCACCAGAACGGTTCATCCTCGGCTTGCGGCAATAGCTCGGAATCATCCGTCCAGAGAGCGCGCAACTCTGCGGCGCGAATAGAGGCTATTGTATTGATGAGCTTCGCGTGATCGGCGGCATGACCATTGGCTTTTCTCTTCTCCGCGATGTAATCCACGATGCATTTCTCAAAGTGGTCAAGCTGCCCATCCGGGACAAACACATTGGCGTAGGTGCTGTCGCCGTCTGTGCGCACGCTAAGCAGTTCGATTTTTTTGTTGTCGTTTGCCAGGCTCTCGAATGCGAGTTCGATACCGGGTTGGCTGACGAAATGAATCTGTAGCCCCAGTCCGCTTTCCAAGTCGTGCTCTTTCTGCGCGGCGACGGCTGTTGCGGCAATGGGCCGCAATGCCTGGAGTTGCGCGCGCAGTGCGGCACCGTGCTGCACCCTTGGCAAATCAGGCAACGGCGCTGTCGCCCTGCCGCTAACGTTATGCGCCGTAAAAGGCTTGGCTTGCGAAGTATTTTTTAGGACGAAGTGCTGCCGCTTATCGTTTGGCTGATCCGGCATGGCTCGATGTCATTTTGTTCTTTTTCTCCAACTTGTCGCCTATCAGCCGCCGCTCTTCCAACATGCGAATCAACATGCCCTCGGTCACCGAAGTCTGGTCATGCATGATGGCCTCCTTGATCGCGCCATCCACGGCGCGACAGACCTCCGCGTAACTCAACCCGTCTGCCTTTGCCGACACTGCTTTTACGGGCAATCGCCTGGGCATGAATCGCCCAAGGCGCGTGCGTATGAGTCCCGCGATTTGGTCTGACGCGGGCAGTTTATATTCGATCACATCATCAAAGCGGCGAAACAGCGCATAGTCAAGTATCTCGGGGTGATTGGTTGCCGCGACGATCAAACTGTTCGATTGATCGTTTTCTATCATTTGCAAAAAACTGTTCAGTACCCGGCGAATCTCGCCTACATCGTTTGCCAAACCACGCTGCGAGCCGATGGCATCGAATTCATCGAAAAAGTAGACGCCACGCATATCCGTCACGGAGTCAAACACCTGCCGGAGCTTGGCCGCGGTTTCTCCCATGAACTTCGTAATCAGGGAATCAAGCCGCACCAGAAAAAGCGGTATGCCCAACTCACCGGCCAGCACCGAGGCCGTCATGGTTTTACCCGACCCCGGCGGCCCGACCAAAAGCAGCTTTCGGCGCGGCGCCAGGCCGTGCTCGCGAATGCGCGAAAACTGGCGCTGCTCCTTGATGACCTGTTGAAGCTGCGCCAGCGCCTTGTCGTCCAGCACCATGTCCACAAGCCGATGCTTTGGATACGTCACGCTTAAGAGGTTTGCCAACTCACCGCGCGGTTTGGCAATGGCGACGAGATTCCCCGCGCTACCGGGCACAAGCCGGGCCTTGGCGGCGTCGATCATGTCGCGCAATTCCATTGCGAGTTGCGGGTGACCTGATTTCGCTTCGTGCGCCGCCACTTGCATGGCCACGGAAAAGAAGCGCGCATCATCCCGCTCCAGATGGGACTTGAGCAGTGCCTTGATTTGATCAGCACTTGCCATGCTGTAGCCTCCCGCGTTGAATGAGGCGCATCATACCCGAAACACCTTCATCACCTCATCCCCAAGATGATTGATAACCTTCACCGCGATCCGCCCCGACTTCGGCTTGTCAAACGCCCGTGAGGTATCGCTGTTCAGCGTGGCCCAGGCTTCGGCGTTGATTTCGGCCTTGAGGGTGGTTTTCAGCGCGCTGTAGGGATCGTTCGCGCCGAGGAAGTAGGCGTGGCGGACGAAGAAACTTTCTTCGTTGTAATCGGTGTCGATAAACCAGCAGGCGATGCCGTCGGCACCGTGACTGATGACTTCGCCGGTCTGGGGTTTGAAGACATCCACGCCAAAGACGACCAGCACGATGTGGCCTTTGGGAATGTCCGTTGTGCTCTCGG
>JANPOH010000312.1:0-15852 GCA_031427895.1 Betaproteobacteria bacterium | reverse complement strand
GCAAGTGGGGCAACATGCAGGCGGTGTTCCAATCGAAGACGACCGGCGAGGCGCAGGCGGCGAGCGACCCGCGCGGGTCGGATGTGGCTTGGTATTAACACGGCGCGAGGGGTGAGGCGTAAGGCGTGAAGCGCGGGGCGTGCAAAATCCGTCGATCCGTGCCATCCCGCGCCTCGCGCCTGACGCCTGATGTATCATTACGCCCCTATGAAACAAACTTTTCTCGACTTCGAAAAGCCTATCGAAGAACTCGAAGCGCGCATCGAAGAACTGCGCTTTACGCAGGATGATTCGGCGCTGGATATTTCCGCGGATATCGCCAAGCTGACGAAAAAGAGTCAGGGGCTGACCAAGGACATCTACGCCAAGTTGAGCGCGTGGCAGATTTTGCAGGTGGCGCGGCATCCGCAGCGGCCTTATACGCTCGACTACATTAACGGCATTTTCACCGGCTTTGAAGAGTTGCACGGCGACCGCGCCTACGGCGATGACCCGGCGATAGTCGGTGGCATGGCGCGCTTTAACGAGCAAAACGTGATGGTGATCGGCCATCAAAAAGGCCGCGATACCAAAGAACGCACCCTGCGTAATTTCGGCATGCCGCGCCCGGAAGGTTATCGCAAGGCGCTGCGCCTGATGAAGCTCGCCGAAAAATTCAATCTGCCGGTGTTTACGTTCATCGACACGCCGGGCGCCTATCCCGGCGTCGGCGCCGAGGAGCGCGGCCAGTCCGAAGCCATCGGGCGCAATCTGTATGCCATGGCGGAACTGAAAACGCCGATCATTTGTTCGGTGATCGGCGAAGGCGGTTCGGGCGGCGCGCTGGCGATCGCGGTGGGGGACGTGACGCTGATGTTGCAGTATTCGACCTATTCGGTGATTTCGCCGGAGGGCTGCGCCGCCATCCTGTGGAAAAGCGGAGACAAGGCATCGGAAGCCGCGGAAATTCTCGGCATCACGGCGACGCGCCTCAAGGCGTTGAACCTTGTCGATAAAGTAGTGGCCGAGCCGCTGGGCGGCGCGCACCGCGACCCTGACGCGATGATGCAGTTAATGAAAAAAGCGCTGGCCGATGTCTGGCGGCAGTTGCGCGACAAATCCGTGGATGAGCTGCTGGCGGCCCGCTGTGAAAAGCTGGTGAGCTACGGCAAATTCAAGGAAGTTGACGTCCGCTAAAGATAGCCGCGCATGGCCACGCCCCCCCGCCGCTGGAAACCCAGGCAGGCAACCGATGCAATGACGCATGGGGTCGAAAGCGCGCTGTCGCCGTGGCTTGAGACGGGGGCGCGCCTGTGCGTGGGCTTCTCCGGCGGCGTGGATTCGGTGGTGCTGCTGCACGTATTGAGCGTGATCGCGCCACGTCACGCTTGGCAACTCAGTGCGATCCATGTGAACCATCAGTTAAATCCGCGCGCGGGGCAATGGGCGCGTTTTTGCCGGGAATTCTGCCGTCAACGCGGCGTGCCGCTGCGGGTGGTGAAGGTCACGGTGGCGCGCGGGGACAGTATCGAAGCGGCGGCGCGCGAGGCGCGCTACGCGGCGTACCGCAAGCAGGCAGCGGACAACATCGTGCTCGCGCAGCATCAGGACGATCAGGCGGAAACCGTGCTGCTGCAATTGCTGCGCGGGGCGGGCGTCAGGGGGCTGGCCGCGATGCCGGCGGTGCGCGAGGATGCGCTGCGCCCTGGCCTGCGGGTGCTACGGGTGCTGCGGCCGCTGCTGGATGTGACGCGAGAGGCGATCGTGAATTGCGCCGCGGCGCTGGAGTTGTCGTGGATGGAAGACGACAGCAATGCGGACGCTTACTACCTGCGAAATTATCTGCGGCTGGAGATCATGCCGCGCCTGGAAAAGCGCGTGCCGGCGTACCGCGCGACGCTGACGCGCGCAGCACGGCACCTCGGCGAAGCCGCGCACTTGCTTGACGAACTGGCTATGATCGATGCGCGAGAGAGCCTGATCGGCGGCACGCTGGCGGCGGCGGCGCTGGATAAACTGCCGGCGGCGCGCGCGCGCAATTTGTTGCGTTATTTTCTTGCGTCGCGCGGCGCGTTGATGCCCGATGCGCGCCGTCTGGACGAAGCGCTGCGCCAGGTGCGGACGGCGAAAATCGATGCGCGCGTTAGCATCGCAGTGGGTGAGCACACCTTGCGCCGCCATGCCGGTGTGTTGCACGTGGTGGCGATGCAGCCGCCGGCGCCGGCGCCGGCGCCGGCGGCGTGGTCGCGGCGCTGGCGCGGCGAGGCCAGCTTGCGTGTGCCTGAACTGCACGCCGAGCTGCGTATGCAACCGCGGCGCGGCGCGGGTATCGCGCGGGATGCGCTGGTGGCGAAACCGGTCACGCTGCGCCTGCGTCGCGGCGGCGAGAAATTGCAGCCCGACGCCGCGCGTCCGCGCCGTCATGTCAAGGATTTGCTGCAGGAGCAGGGCGTGCCGCCGTGGGAACGCGACCGGTTGCCGTTTTTGTGGTCGGGCGACCGACTGGTGTGGGTGGCGGGACTGGGCATTGATTGCGCCTATCATGCAGTCGCGGGCATGCCGGGGGTGCTGCCTGGTTGGAAGGTTGAATAATTAACAGGGCGGGCCAAGGTGCCGCTGAAGCATCACTGAGCGCTGATGGGATGAAATTATGATGTCACGTATCGAGAATTGGCCGTACTGGGCGCGCGCGCTGCTGTTCGCGCTGCTCGCTTGCGCGGTCACCGCGGTGTTCGAGGCCAGCGATATTTTTCGCCGCTTCGAGCATGATCTGTCCGATACGCACGGGCGGCTGATCGCGCGCGAGATGCGCTTTGACAACGTGGTGGTGATTGACGTGGACGAAGACAGCATCACCAAGCTGCAACCCACGCTCGGCGCCTGGCCTTACGAGCGTGATATTTATGCTTTGGTGACGCAGTGGTTGCTGCAGGCCGGGGTGCGTGCCGTCGCGTACGACATTGTGTTCGCGGAGCCGCGCAAGGGCGACGATGCGTTTGCCGCCGTGCTCGATCAGCGCGTGGTGCTGGCGGCGGCGGCGTTGTCCTACACCTTCAAGCGCGAAGCGCCCTACCTCGCGCAGGTGGAACGAAAATCCTGGGGCGCCGCGCCGCCTTCACCTTCGCCGGTGTTCGCGCTGGAGGATTTGACCATGCCGATTCCGCGATTGTCGGCGCCGGCGCAGGTCGGCGTGATCAGTTCGCGCGCGGATCGCGACGGCACATTGCGGCGGGTGGCGCTGGTGTACTCGGCCTATGGCCGCCTGCTGCCGGGGATCGGGTTGGCGCTGTGGCACGCGGGCGGCGCGCCGCCGCCGGTATCCCTTGCGCCGGGCAAGGTAACGGTGGGGGATCAAAGCTGGCCGGTGTCCAAAGAGGCCGAAGTGGTGCTGCGTTATCCGAAAAATCTGAACACCTTGCGTACCGTGCCGTTTTATCAGGTGGCGCTGGCGGCTTCGGGCGTGGGCGGGCTTGAGCCTTTGGCGGAATCGCTGCGCGGTAAGCGCGTCATCATCGGCAGTTCCAGCGCGGCGCTGGGAGACTATGTGCAAACCCCGCTGGGCCGTACCTCGGGCGTCAAGGTACAGGCGATGGCGGCTGAACTGGTGGCGAGCGGGAAAATTCTCAAACCGCGTTCGCTGCCATGGGATTTCTTGCTGACGGTATGCGTGCTTGCGCTGGTGGCGCTGGCGGGGCACACGCGCTGGAAGCGCACTAACGCCAGGCAATGGGCGGTATTTCCGGCGGTGGTTGTTTTTACCGGCATTTTTGTCGCGCTTGCCAGCGAGGCAGGGCAGGCGATGGGCTTATTGTTTGCGATTTGCGCCGGCTTTCTGGCGCATCTGGGCGGCATGCTGTTTCAGCAGGTACAGCTCTTTCGCCAGAACCAGCGGCTGGAAATGGAGACACAGGCCGCGCGTGAAGCGGATCGCCTGAAAAGCCAGTTTCTGTCGCATATGACGCATGAATTGCGCACGCCGTTGACCGCGATCATGGGGTTTAACAACATCAATCTGCATCAGGAAGATCTGGGCCGCGAGCAACGCATCAAGAACGGTGAAATCGTCGATCGCAATTGCCAGAACATGCTGGCGCTGGTGAACAATCTGCTCGATCAGGCGAAGATCGAGGCCGGGCAGATGGCGGTGCAACTGAACCCGGAGCGCGTCAGCACCATAGTAGGTGACGCGATGGCGACGGCGCAGCCGTTGCTCAAGGGCAAGCCGGTGCGGCTGCACGCCGGCGAGCAGGGGGTGCCCGAATGGCTGGCGCTGGATGCGTTCAGGCTGCGGCAGATCATTTTGAATTTATTGAGCAATGCCATCAAGTTCACCGAAAAGGGCGAGATCAAGGTTGAGTCTACGTGGCGGGACGACGTGCTGACGCTGTCCGTCACCGACACCGGCCCGGGCATGTCAGAGGCCGTTTTGCAGCGTTTATTCGGCGCGTTTCAGCAGGCCAGCGCGGAAACCGCGGCCACCCACGGCGGCACCGGCCTGGGGTTGACGATCAGTCTGAATCTCGCGCGCCTGATGGGCGGAAATATTACGGTGAGCAGCACGGTCGGCGTCGGCACGGTGTTTACGGTCACGGCCGCGGCCGCACGTGCCGAGGCTGAAAATGCGGAGGCGCCGGGCGCGGCAGAAGCGCCAGTCGCGCCGAACCCGGACAGGCCGGCAAGCGAAGCCGCCGCGGCGCCGTTGAGCGGAACGGTATTGGTGGCCGAGGACATGGCGGACATTCGCGCGCTGGTGGTACGGCATCTGAAGCGCTTGGGTTTGGTCGTGTTGGAGGCGGAAAACGGCGAGCAGGCAGTGGAGATTACGTTGTCCAAGCGGCCGGATGCGGTGCTGATGGATATGGAAATGCCGGTTATCCCCGGCGCGGAAGCCACGCGCACGCTGCGCCTGTGCGGTTACAGCGCGCCTATTCTTGCGTTGACCGCGCACAAGGGCGAAGATGAACGCCGCTTCGCGCTGGCGGCTGGATGCAACGCGGTGCTGGAAAAACCGCTGACGCGCGGCAGCTTGCAGGTGGCGCTGGCGTCGGCGCTGGCGACACGATCAACGAAATCCAGTGAAGCGGAAATACAACATGCGTGACCCCATCGTCGTCGAAGTGGAAGCCGACATTGAAGATCTGATCCCGATGTTTCTGGAACAACGGCGAAAAGATCAGACCGTGATGACGCAGGCCTTGGCGGCGGGTGATCTGGAGACCTTGCGCGTAATCGGTCACGGCATGGCGGGCGCCGGCAGCAGTTACGGGTTTAACCAGATCACCGCGATAGGCGAGGCCATGGAGCGGGCGGCACGTGCGCGTGATTTGGCGGAATTGAAAACGCAAGCCGCGCTGCTGGCGGACTACATGGACCGTGTAGTTGTAACCTATGTGTAGATCATGAGCGTGACGCTGCGGATGCACTTGCGGTGTTGCCGGCAGGCTGAATAACAGGCTCCGTGTCCCGCGGATTTTTCGATGCTTCGCCACGGGCGTTAATCCATTTTATGGTTTTCAGGAGTGTCTTCGTGGTCATTTTGAAATTGCGTCTTTGCACCGTTGCCGTGGCGATGGGGCTGGTTGCCTATGGCGGGGGCGGCGGCGGGCTCGGGGCCGCGGCGGCAAGCCCGGCCGATGACTTTATCTACACGGTGCGCCCGGGCGATACCGTGATCGGCGTAAGCCAGCGCCTGTTGAAAGCGCCGGCGGATTGGCGCGCGGTTGCAAAATACAATCGCATGCCCAACCCGAATCGGGTGTCGCCGGCGCAGCAGGTGCGTATCCCGCTCGACCTGCTTCGCAGCGCGCCGGGCAGCGCGACGCTGGTCAGCGTGGACGGCGATGTCAAAGTGTCGCCCGCCGCGGGGGCGGGGCGGCGCTGGGCGCCGCTATCGCGGAAGGCGCGCAGGTGGTTACCGGCAAGAATGGTTACGCCACGCTCAAGCTGGCGGATGGTTCAACCGTGCGCGTGGAGGCGGGCAGCCAGGTGCAGGTTGACCGGCTGCGAAGCTATCCCGACGTGGGCATACTCGAATCCGTGGTCAATGTGATAGCGGGGCGGGTGGAATCCCTGATCGCCAAGTTCAGCAAGGATCCGGCCGCGCAGCCGCGCCACAGCGTGAACACGCGCTTGGCCACCATGGGGGTTCGCGGCACGCAGTTTCGCGTCACCATGGACGGGCAGGCGAACGAAACGCGCAGCGAGGTGATCGAGGGCGTGGTCGCGGCTGCCGGGGAAGGCGCGGCGGGCGAGGGCACGCGGGTTGCGGCAGGCTTTGGTACCGTGGTGGATGCGTCCAAAACGGTGGCTGCCCCCATCGCCTTGCTGGGCGCACCGGATACCGGCAAACTCCCCGCTCTGCTGGAACGCACGCTGTTGCGCTTCCCGCTGCCGGCGGTGGCGGGGGCAAAGTCCTACCGCGCGCAGATTGCACGTGACAAGGAATTTACCGCGATGGTCGCCGATACGATATCGGCGTCGGCTGAATTGCGTTTTACCGATGTGCCGGATGGCGCCTATGTGTTGCGTGTACGGGCGATTGATCCGCGCGGGCTCGAGGGCAAGGACGCCACGCACGAATTCCGTCTGAAAGCGCGACCCGAACCGCCGCTGGTGTCGGCGCCGCCGCCCAAGGGCAAAGTACGCAGCGCGGCGGTTGAGTTCAAATGGGCGGACAATCCCGAGGCGGCGGTCTATCACTTGCAGATCGCGCGCGATGCCGGTTTCAAATCCGTGGTGCATGAGAACAAAGCTGCGAAAGGCACGACGGCGACGGTCGCTAAATTGCCGTTGGGCGACTATTTCTGGCGCGTGGCGAGTTTGCGCAAGGACGGCGACCGCGGCCCGTACGGCGATGTGGCGAGTTTCGTATTGATGGCACCGCCGGCGCAGCCGGAGCCGCCGACAGTAGGCGACGACGCGATGCAGTTTCGCTGGGCAGGCGAGCCTGGGCAAAAGTTCGATTTTCAAATGGCGGATAACGCGCAGTTCACCAAGCCGCTGTTGACGCGCACGCTGGACAAGCCGGAACTTGATATTCCCCGTCCGGGCCCGGGCACCTACTACATGCGCTTTCGGGCGACCGATCCCGATGGCTTTGTCGGGCCATTTTCGTCCTCGCAGCGTTTTTCGATGCCCGCTTGCATAACCGACTCCACGGGGCGCTGTATTTTTACCAATTTCGGCATCGTCGGGCCGTCACAGTAACGCCGGGTGCGTGACATAAATTCGAGCTTGAATCACGCGCGCCCCGGCGCGGGTTGTTGCGCTGCAACGTGCCCCGAAGTGTCTTTATTTCAAGGCCTTATCATGCTATCCTTGAAAGTTAATTAAAACTGAGTCAAGGGGTGTGGGATCATGGCGGTTGAGCGTACTTTATCGATTATCAAACCGGATGCAGTGGCCAAAAACGTTATCGGCCAGATTTATTCACGTTTTGAACAGGCGGGACTGAAAGTCATCGCCGCGCGCATGGCGTCTTTGTCGCGTGCGGACGCCGAAGGGTTTTATGCCGTGCATAAGAGCCGTCCTTTTTTCAAGGACTTGGTGGATTTCATGATTTCCGGCCCGGTGATGATTCAAGTGCTGGAAGGCGACGGCGCGATCCAGAAAAATCGCGATTTGATGGGGGCGACTGATCCGAAAAAAGCCGAAAAAGGCACCATCCGCGCGGACTTCGCGGACAGCATCGACGCCAATGCCGTACACGGATCCGATTCGGCGGAAAATGCAGCCAACGAAATCGCCTATTTTTTTGCCACGCTGGATATTTGCTCGCGCCTAGACGGTCTACGGTCTAGTCTCTAATCTATATTGAGGTGCCATGATGCATAATCTGCTCGGACTCGGTCGCCAGGAACTCGCTGCTTATTGCGCGACGCTGGGCGAAAAACCGTTTCGGGCCAAGCAGTTGCTGCGCTGGATGCATCAGGCGGGCGTGGCGGATTTCAGCGTGATGACGGATATTTCCAAAGTGCTGCGTGAAAAACTGGCTCTGGAATCCGTCATTGCCGGCCCCACGGTGGTGCAAGACACCGTGGCCGGCGATGGCACCCGCAAGTGGTTGATGGACGTGGGCGCCAGTAACGCCATCGAAACCGTGTTCATCCCGGAAACCTCGCGTGGCACGCTGTGTATTTCGTCGCAAGCGGGGTGCGCGCTGGAATGTTCGTTCTGCGCTACCGGGCGGCAGGGCTTTAATCGCAACCTCGGGGTGGCTGAAATCATCGGCCAACTGTGGTGGGCGAATAAATGCCTCGGCGCTTATGGCGGCATGAATAAAACAGCGTACAGAAGCGAGGCGCGCCCGATCACCAACGTGGTGATGATGGGCATGGGCGAGCCGCTGGCGAATTTCGATAACGTGGTGACGGCCATGCAGTTGATGCTGGATGATGATGCCTATGGCCTGTCGCGCCGCCGCGTCACGTTATCCACTGCCGGGCTGGTGCCGGCGATGGACCGGCTGCGCGAGGCGTGTCCGGTGGCGCTGGCGGTGTCGCTGCACGCACCGAACGATGCCTTACGCAACGCGCTGGTGCCGATCAATAAAAAATACCCGATCCGCGAATTACTTGCCGCGTGTGTGCGCTATATCGAAAAAGCGCCGCGCGATTTCGTCACCTTTGAATACGTGTTGCTTGACGGCGTAAACGATCAGGTGGCGCACGCGCGCGAGCTGGTCGAAACCGTCAAAGGCGTGCCGTGCAAGATTAATCTGATTCCGTTTAATCCGTTTCCGGATGCGGGCTATGCGCGCTCCAAGCCGGATGCCGTGGCGCGCTTTCGCGATGTACTGTTGCGCGCCGATCTGGTGGCCACCACGCGCAAGACGCGCGGCGACGATATCGCGGCGGCGTGCGGTCAACTGGCCGGGCAAGTGCAGGACAAGACCCGCCGCACGCAGCGGCGCGTCGAGCGCAACGCAATATCCGCGTTGCCCCTGGCATCCGATGTCGAGGTGCTGCCGTGAAAATGCCGCATGCGATGGTGAGGATGGTGGCTTTGGCGGGTTGTTTGCTGGCGTCCGGCTGCGTCACGCAGTCCTCCGCGCCGGTCAGTCCGCACGGCGGCTCAACCACCTCCGACACCGACAACGACGCGCGCGGCCGCGCGCGCATCCACACCGAGCTTGCCGCGAGTTACCTCGAAATTCGCAATTTGGCCGTGGCGCTGGAAGAAGTAGGCATAGCGCAGCGCTCCGACCCGACCTACAGCCGGGCCTATATCGTCGCCGGTCTTATCCATGTCGAACTCAAGGACGACCGTCTGGCCGAGGAGAATTTCCGTCGGGCAGTGAATATCAGTCCACGCGACGCAGATGCCAATAACAACTACGGCACTTTTCTGTGCCAGCGCAAACGGGAGGCCGACGGCATCAAGTATTTTATGGTGGCGACCAACGATCCGTTGTATCGCGCTCCCGAGGTGTCCTTCGTCAGCGCCGGCATGTGCGCGCGGCAGCAGGGTGATCTGGCCAATGCCGATACTTATTTTCGTACGGCCTTGAAGCATCAACCGAACCAAATTCAGGCGCTGTATCAATTGGCTGATTTATCGTACACCCGGGGAAATTTCGGCGAGGCGCGGGCGCTACTCGCGCAGCTTATCCCAGTCGCTGCGAACAGCCAGGAAATACTCTGGCTGATGTTACGCACCGAACGCCGCCTGGGTGGTGGAAGCAATATGGTGGAGAGTCTCGCGCACCAGTTGCGAACCAGATTTCCCAACTCGTCGGAAGCGCAAGCCCTTGCCGCGGGACGCTACGAATAAGCCCATGTCTGTTGAGATTCCAGCCGATCCGGTCAATCCGGTAGCCGCAGTGTCGCCGGGCGCGGTACTGGCGGCCGCGCGCGTGGCGCAGGGGTTCACGGTGGAAAATGTTGCCGGGCGCTTGAAGCTGGCGTCTTATCAGATACAGGCGATGGAGTCCGATGATTTCGGTGCGTTGCCGGGGGCGGTGTTTGCCAGGGGATTTGTCAAAAATTACGCACGGTTGCTCAAGTTGGACACCGAGCCGCTGATCGCGGCCATGGCATTGCTGGAAGCGCCGGCGCCACGGCAGGATGTGCGCTTGCTGCCGGATGCCAAGTCGAATAATGGGCTTAAGGGCGCTGCGCTTGAGCCGGCGCGTCACCGCCGGCTGTTTGTATCGGCGATGGTTGTCGCCTGCGTGGTGGGCATATTGGCTTATTACGAATTCGGGTCGCACGATTCGAGCGTGCCGGTGTTGGCGCGGCAGGCGCCGGAGGCCTTGGCGCCGCCGCCTTCGGTGCATCTTCCTGCCGCCTTGCCGCCAGCGGCAGTGCCGCCGGTGTTGCAAGATGAGGTCGCCACGTCCGCCGCGCCGGTTGCCGACGGCATTCGCGGCTTGCACTTTCTGTTCAGCAAAGAGTCTTGGGTGGAAGTTCAGGATAGATTGGGTAACATATTGATTTCAAAGGTAAATTTACAAGGAACGGAACATCGTGTTCAGGGCGAGCCGCCGTTTAAAGTGGTGGTCGGCCGCGCGCACGGGGTGCAACTCGCTTATAACGGCAAACCGGTGGATCTCGCGGCGCATGCCACCGAGGACGTCGCGAGACTGAGGTTGGAATAATGGCAGATGCAGTTAAAGTGGTATCGGTGGCGTCGGCGCCTGACGGTCGTTGTTTGCCGTTACACGGCGTTGCCGCGCGGCGCGTCAGCGCTGGCGTGCGCGTGGGTCAGGTTTCTATCGGCGGCGATGCCCCGATTGTGGTGCAGTCGATGACTAACACCGATACCGCCGACATCGCCGGCACGGTCAAACAGGTGGCGGCCTTGGCGCACGCCGGTTCGGAGATTGTGCGCGTCACGGTGAACACCACCGAAGCTGCCGCCGCCGTGCCGCATATCCGCGACCGCCTGGCGGCGATGGGCGTCAGCGTGCCGCTGGTCGGCGATTTTCATTTCAACGGCCATCGCTTGCTGACGCAGCATCCAGCATGCGCCGAGGCGCTGGCCAAGCTGCGTATCAATCCAGGCAACGTGGGGCGCGGCTCCAAGCGCGACGATCAATTCGCCACCATGATTGAATTTGCCTGTCGTTACGGCAAGCCGGTGCGTATCGGGGTGAACTGGGGCAGTCTCGATCCCGAACTGCTTGCGCGCATGATGGATGACAACGCGAAGCAGGCGCGGCCCGACGAGGCCGCCGTGGTGACGCGGCGCGCGCTGGTCACCTCGGCGCTTGACAGTGCCGCGATGGCGGAAAAACTCGGCCTGACACATGACAAGATCGTGCTCTCGTGCAAGGTGAGCGGGGTGCAGGATTTGATCGCGGTCTATCGCGATCTCGCGGCGCGCTGCGACTATGCCCTGCACCTGGGCTTGACCGAGGCGGGCATGGGTTCCAAGGGCATCGTGGCATCGACGGCGGCGATGAGCGTGCTGCTGCAAGAAGGCATCGGCGACACCATACGGGTCTCGCTCACGCCGGAACCCGGCGGCGACCGCACGCGGGAAGTGATTGTGTCCCAGGAGATTTTGCAGACCATGGGCTTGCGTTCCTTTACGCCGATGGTGATTGCCTGTCCGGGTTGCGGCCGTACCACCAGCACGTTTTTCCAGGAGCTCGCGGAGCGCATTCAAAGTTATCTGCGGGTGCAGATGACCGATTGGCGCGGCAAGCATCCGGGCGTCGAAACCATGAACGTCGCGGTGATGGGCTGCGTCGTCAACGGACCGGGTGAAAGCAAGCACGCCAACATCGGCATCAGCTTGCCGGGTTCCGGTGAAAATCCGGTGGCGCCGGTGTTTGTCGATGGCGTGAAAACCGTGACCCTCAAGGGCGAGCGCATCGCCGAAGAGTTCCAGGGCATCGTCGAAAAATACGTGCAGGATAAATATCCCGCCACTGTCACCGCTGTAACGCCCGCGCCATGAGCGAACCGATACGGGCGATCCGCGGCATGAACGACGTGCTGCCGGACATGGCTTACCTTTGGCAGCATCTCGAAGACACGGTACGCGCGGTGTTCCGCCAGTACGGCTACCGTAATATCCGTACGCCGATTGTCGAGTACACCAGTCTGTTCGTGCGCGGCGTCGGCGCGGTCACCGATATCGTCGAAAAGGAAATGTATTCCTTTGTAGACTCCATGAATGGCGACCAGTTGTCTTTGCGCCCGGAAGGCACGGCGCCCACCGTACGCGCGGCGCTCCAGCACAACCTGCTTTACAACGGCCCGCAGCGGCTGTGGTACGGCGGCCCGCTGTTTCGCCATGAGCGCCCGCAGAAAGGGCGCTACCGGCAGTACCATTCCTTTGGCGTGGAAGCGCTGGGCTATGCCGGCCCGGATATCGACATCGAATTGCTGGTGCTGGCGCGCCGCCTGTGGCAGCGGCTCGGCATAGACAATGTTGAATTGCAAATCAACACCATCGGCAGCAATGAAGAGCGGCTGGCCTTTCGCGCCCGGCTGATTGACTACTTCGGACAGCATCGCGATGTGCTTGATGACGACGCGCAGCGCCGCCTGCTGACCAATCCACTGCGTATTCTGGATTCAAAAAATCCCGCGATGCAGGCCGTGATCGAGGCCGCGCCGAAGCTGATGGATGATCTGGGCGACGCCTCGCGTGCCAATTTCGATGCGGTGCTGGCGGGCCTGAACGCGGCGAATATTCCGTACGTCATCAATTCGCGGCTGGTGCGCGGCCTCGATTACTACAATCTGACGGTATTCGAGTGGGTCAGCGGGGCGCTGGGCGCGCAAAGCGCGGTGTGTTCGGGAGGGCGTTACGACGGGCTGTTCGAACAACTGGGCGGCAAGGCCACGCCGGGGTGCGGTTTCGGCATTGGCGTGGAACGGCTGCTGTTGCTGCTCGAAAGCAAGGCGGAGACGCTGCCCAAACTGGAGCCGGATGTGTGTCTGGTGCATCAAGGCGAGGCTGCGGACCGGGTTGCGCCGAGCGTGGCGGAACAACTGCGCGATCAGGGGTTAAATGTCGCGCTTCACTGCGGCGGCGGCGGGTTCAAGGCGCAAATGAAAAAAGCCGATGCCAGCGGCGCGCGGTTCGCGGTTATCATCGGCGACAACGAAGCGGCGGCGGGCACGGTGACGCTGAAGGCGTTACGGTCAGCGGCGGAACAACGCACGGTGACGCTCGCACAAGCAATTGAAATTGTAAAAACGGGATTATAGACAATGGCTTTCGACTTAGAGGAACAGGAGCAGATTTCGGTCATCAAGGATTGGTGGCGCAAGTACGGCAATCTGGTCACGGCAGTGGTGCTGGGGCTGCTGGTGGTGCTCGCCGGTTATCAGGCCTGGACTTATTACCGCGCCCAGCAATCCACCGCGGCGGGCACGCTGTATAGCCAACTGGATACGGCGGATCAGGCGAATGAGCCGAAAAAAGTGCAGGATATCGCGACCAGCATCGCCGCCAGTCACGGCTCGACGGCTTACGCGGCGATGGCACAGTTGCGTGCCGCCAAGTCGCTGGCGGCGGGCAATGATATGGCCGGCGCGAGGCTGCGCTTGCAGTGGGTGATCGACAAGGCCAAGGAAGATGATATTCGCGATATTGCACGCCTGCGTCTGGCGGGGGTGCTGCTTGATGAAAAAAATCCGGATGAAGCGTTAAAGCTGCTGGAAGTGAAGCACAACCCGGCATTCGACGGCATGTATGCCGATCTGAAAGGCGACATTCTTGCCGTGCAGGGAAAACGCGCGGAAGCGCGCGCTGCGTATCAAGTCGCGTTGGACAAAAGTGATGCGCGCAGCAATTACCGCCAGTTGATTCAGGTCAAACTGGATGCGGTGGGCGAGGCGAAGTGATGCGGCGCGCGATGAAGCGTTATGGCGTTGCCGTGGCGCTGCCGCTGTTGCTGGCGCTGGGGGCGTGCGACACTATCAAGGGCGCCTATAACAGTTGGTTCGGCGCATCCGCACCGTCGAGCAAGCCCGCCGAGCTGGCGCAATTTCGTGCGGTGGTAACCCCTGCCATTGTCTGGCGCGGCGCCATCGGCGCGGCCGAGAAGTCTGTGTTTTTTCCGTCGGTTTCCGGCAACACGGTGTGGGTAACCGGGTCGAACGGACAAATTGCCGCGTTTGCCGCCAACGCGGGCACCCAGACAGCGCGCTTTGATACCGGTCAGCGCATTGCCAGTGGTGTGGCGGCGGGCGGCACGCTGGTGGTGGTCGGCACCGCGCGCGGCGAGCTGCTGGCATTCAATCTTGCGGGCAAGGCCTTGTGGAAGGCGCAACTTCCCGGCGAAATCCTCGCGCCGCCAGCGGTTGAAGGCGACCTGGTGGTCGCGCGCTCCGGCGATGGAACGATTTATGGTTTTGATGCGGCCAGCGGCAAACGGCGCTGGGTGTATCAACGCTCAACCCCGACGCTGTCGGTGCGTAGCCACGCCGGGGTGGTGATTAGCCGCGGTCTGGTGTTCGCGGGCTTTCCCGGCGGTCGTCTGGTGGCGATATCAGCGGCCAATGGCGGCGCGGCGTGGGACGGTATCGTGGCGCTGCCCAAAGGCGCGACCGAGCTTGAGCGCGTGGCCGATGTGACCAGCTTTCCAGTGGTGGACGAAGTGCGTGCATGCGGCGTGGCGTTTCAGGGCCGTGTCGCCTGCTTCGACACGACTCGCGGCTCGGCGATCTGGGGGCGGGATGTCTCCAGCTACAGCGGCATGGCGGCGGATAACCGCAACCTGTATATCACCGACGACAAAAATGCCGTGGTGGCACTTGATAAATCCAACGGCGGCAGCGTGTGGAAGCAGGACAAACTGTTTGGCCGCGGCGTGGGCCGGCCGCTGGCGTTGGGCCGGTTCGTGATCGTGGGCGACTATCAGGGCTATGTCCATTTACTGTCGCGTGAAGACGGCTCTTTCGCCGGGCGCATTGCCACTGACGGCAGTCAAATTGCCGCGGCGCCGGTAGCGCTGGATATTTCCACCTTTCTGGTGCAGACGCGCAATGGCGGCGTGTTCGCCATCACGGTTCAATGACGGTCCAACGAAAGGCAATCGGTAATCGGTAAACAGTATTAGGAATTCGCGGGTTTGTTCGTGCGCTCCTTTTTCTGATAGCCGCCTTGCTGCACCATGAAACCCACTATTGTCATCGCAGGCCGTCCCAACGTCGGGAAATCCACGCTGTTTAATCGCCTGACGCGCACGCGCGACGCCATCGTTGCGGACATGCCGGGACTCACGCGCGACCGTCACTACGGCGAGGGCAAGGTCGGGTTGAGGCCCTATCTCGTGGTTGATACGGGCGGGCTGGAGCCGAGCAACGCCGAAGGGATTTACCGCGAAATGGCGCGTCAGACGCGGCAGGCGGTGGATGAGGCCGATTCCGTGTTGTTCGTGGTGGATGGGCGCAATGGCGTCGCGCCGCAGGACATCAAGATCGCCGCCGAATTACGCAAAACCGCGCGCAAGGTGTGGCTGGTGGTAAACAAAGCCGAGGGCATGTCCCGGCCCGCCGTTACCGCTGAGTTTTATGAGCTGGGTTTGGGCGACCCGTTGCCGATTTCGGCCTCTCACGGTGAAAATGTCTCTGACCTGATGGATCTGGTGCTGGCGGATTATCCGCACGCAACCAAGGACGCCGCCGACGACGACAAGACCCCGCGCATCGCCATCGTGGGCCGTCCCAACGTCGGCAAATCCACTCTGGTCAATGCCCTGCTCGGTGAGCAACGGGTGGTGGTATTCGACATGCCGGGCACCACGCGCGACTCGGTGTACATCGACTTTGAACGCGAAGGCAAACGCTACACGCTGATCGACACGGCGGGTGTTCGGCGTTCGGGCAAGGTCAACGAGGCGGTGGAAAAATTCAGTGTAATCAAGACCATGCAGTCGATCGAGGACTCCAACGTGGTGGTGCTGGTGGT
>JANPOH010000311.1:0-1782 GCA_031427895.1 Betaproteobacteria bacterium | reverse complement strand
TTACACCTCCGGCTCCACCGGCAAGCCCAAAGGCATACAACATTCCACCGGCGGCTATTTGCTGTGGACCATCCTCACCATGAAATGGACGTTCGACTACAAGCCGAGCGATGTGTTCTGGTGTACGGCGGACGTGGGTTGGGTCACTGGCCACTCGTATGTGTGTTACGGCCCATTGGCCTGCGGCGCGTCCGAGGTTATTTTCGAGGGCGTGCCGGTCTACCCCGACGCGGGACGATTCTGGAAAATGATTCAGGATCATAAGGTTAGCGTGTTTTATACCGCGCCGACGGCGATCCGCTCGCTGATTAAGGCTGGCGGAGATCTGCCGAAAAAATATGATCTCAAGAGCCTGCGTATCCTCGGCACGGTAGGCGAGCCGATCAACCCGGAAGCGTGGATCTGGTATCACGAAACCGTCGGCGGCAGCCGCTGCCCCATCGTCGATACCTGGTGGCAAACCGAAACCGGCGGCCACATGATTACGCCGCTGCCGGGCGCCACGCCCACCAAGCCGGGCTCGGCCACCTTTCCGCTGCCCGGCGTGATTGCGGATATCGTGGATGAGACCGGCGAGTCGGTCGGCTGGGGCAAAGGCGGCATCCTGGTCATCAAAAAACCGTGGCCGTCGATGCTACGCACGATCTGGGGCGACCCGGAGCGCTTCAAAAAAACCTATTACCCGGAAGATTTCCACGGCAAGTATTACCTCGCGGGTGACGGCGCCACCTATGACGCCGAAGGCTACATTCGCATCATGGGGCGCATCGATGATGTGCTCAACGTATCCGGCCATCGCCTCGGCACCATGGAAATAGAGTCCGCGCTGGTTGCCAACAAGGCTCTAGTCGCGGAAGCCGCCGTGGTCGGACGGCCCGATGAGCTTACCGGCGAAGCGATTTGCGCGTTCGTGGTATTGAAGCGCTCGCGCCCCACCGGCGATGAAGCGAAAAAAATCGTCAAGGAGTTGCAGGACTGGGTGGCCAAGGAAATCGGCCCCATCGCCAAGCCGCGCGACATTCGCTTCGGTGACAACCTGCCCAAAACGCGCTCCGGCAAAATCATGCGGCGGCTGCTGCGCTCCATCGCCAAGGGCGAGGAAATCACGCAGGATGTTTCCACGCTTGAAAATCCGGCGATACTGGATCAGTTAAAACAGCCCCTGTGAAGCAGATACAGCCCGTCCGGCTCGACCATGGCGAACAGCGGGGGCAACGACTCGTGGCATTGTTTCTGCTCGGCTGCTTGCTGTTCAACTATCCGTTGCTGCAGCTGTTCGCGCGCGACGGTGCGATTTTCGGCTTGCCGCTGCTCTACTGTTATGTGTTCGGCGCGTGGGCGGCGTTCATCGGATTGATGGCGCTGGTCGTTGAACGCCGCGGTCGCGACTAGGCAATCGTCATGCTGACCGGCGGCATGATCGTCGTCGCCTCGTTCGCCTACGTCGGCCTGTTGTTCGCCATCGCGGCGTATGGCGACAAGCGCGCGGACGCGGGCCGCAGCCTCATCGCCAACCCCTATATCTACGCGCTGTCGCTCGCGGTGTTCTGCACCTCATGGACGTTTTACGGCAGCGTCGGACGCGCTGCCACATCCGGCATCGGCTTTCTACCGATCTATCTCGGCCCCACGCTGATGGCAGCGCTGTGGTGGTTTCTGCTGCTGAAAATGATTCGCATCAGCAAAGCCAATCGCATCACCTCCATCGCCGACTTTGTCGCGTCACGCTACGGCAAGAGCCAAGTGCTGGGCGGACTGGTCACCATCATCGCCGTGATCGGC
>JANPOH010000310.1:0-1639 GCA_031427895.1 Betaproteobacteria bacterium | reverse complement strand
TCTTGACCGCATCGTTGGTGAGCCGCATGCCGTCGCCGCAAGTCACACAGCGCAAGCCTTCGCCGAATTTGGTCGCCGCGCTCGTCGCCGTGCCGCCGCGCTGGTGGATCAACTGAAACAACGCCACCGTGCCGTCGGGTGATAACGCCATGCTCTCGAACTGATCGAACCAGATCGCGTTGCAATCCATGCACACGTCGATCTCGACGCTGGCGTTGTAATGGCCCGGCAGCATGTAGGCCGTCATTTTCGCGCTGCAATTGGTGCAGTGCTTGCCCGATGCTTTGCCTTCTAGCAGGGGGAATTGGGCGGCGGACATGCGTGACGTTATCAGACGTAACTATTTGTTTTTATGGCCTATTTATCAGAGTAATACCGCCCGATCAATTCCACCTCATGCTTCGATCCGAGGATCACGCCCTGGCGCTGATGCAGTTTGGTGGGCTGCACTTCCATGATGCGCTGGGTGCCGTTGATGGCGGCGCCGCCGGCTTGTTCGACGATGAACGACATCGGGTTGGCTTCGTATAACAAACGCAAACGGCCTTCGGTGTGTTTGGCATCGACCGGATACATGAACACGCCGCCGCGCGTCAAAATTCGGTACACGTCCGCCACCATCGACGCCACCCAGCGCATGTTGAAATCTTTGCCGCGCGGGCCGGTCTTGCCGGCGAGGCATTCGTCGATGTAGCGCTTGACCGGCCGAGGCCAGTTACGCATGTTCGACATGTTGATGGCGAACTCCTGGGTGTCTTCGGGGATTTCAATTTTCGGCTGTGTCATCACCCAACTGCCGAGATCACGGTCGAGCGTGAAGCCCGCCACGCCGTTGCCCACGGTGAGCACCAGCATGGTGGACGGGCCATAGACGGCAAAGCCCGCCGCCACTTGTTTCACACCCGGCTGCAAAAACGCTTTTTCGTCGGGGTCGGTCACGCCTTCGGGGCAACGCAGCACGGAGAAGATGGTGCCCACCGACACATTCACATCGATGTTCGACGAGCCGTCAAGCGGATCGTAGGTGAGCAAAAATTCGCCCTTGGGAAAGCGATGCGGTATTTGCTGCGGCTCGTCCATTTCTTCGGAGGCCAGCGCGGCGAGATAGCCGCCCCACTCGTTGGCCTCGAGCAGCACTTCATTCGCGATCACGTCGAGTTTTTTCTGCGCTTCACCCTGCACGTTGTCGGTGCCGGCGCCGCCGAGCACGCCGGCCAGCGCGCCTTTGCTGATGGCGTGGCTGATCGACTTGCAGGCGCGCGCGACGACCTCGATCAATAACCGAAGTTCGGCGGAAACCACGCCCTTGGTGCGTTGTTGTTCGACTAAATATTGTGTGAGGGTGACGCGGCGCATGGTGTTCCCTGTGTATCCTGACTATAGAATGGCGAATTATCCTGTTTCTTTGCGCCACAACGTATTTACATAGACACATCTGTTATTGGTGGCTAATACGACGGGGAGTTTGAAGGAGCGACAATAAAATTATTTGACAGGATTATTAACAAAGAGTTTTTTATTTATTTTTCAGAGGTCAATGAGACCGAACTTGTGCTGGCACCACAACACATTAAAGAGGTAAAAAATAAAATTCCGAAAGATTGTTTACGTTATGTTGAAATTGATGATGAAGTAGAAA
>JANPOH010000309.1:0-10891 GCA_031427895.1 Betaproteobacteria bacterium | reverse complement strand
GGCGGCACTCTTGCCGGCACTGGCGCCTACGTTTTAAGCGCGCTGTCGCTCACTGGCACGGGTGCGTGTGTGCTCAACGGCCCATCGATTAACAATCCCGGCGCTTTTAATCTCACCGGTGGATCACTGGAGATTCAAGGCGGCACCCTCGCCGTGGGCGGCGCAACCACCGTCAATGCGGGTAGCACGCTCAGTGTCAGCGGCGGCACGTTCGCACCCGCTGGCGCATTCAACGATAACGGCACGTTCAACATCAACGCCGGTACCGTTAATTTGGCTAACGGTGGCGTCAGCATCGGCGCGTTTAATGTCGCTGCGGGCGCTACGCTTAACTTCACTGGTGGTGTGCATTCCTTCAACGCTGGTAGCAGTGTATCTGGCGCTGGCACTGTGAACTTCGGGGGCACCCACGCGACTACCTTCGCGGCAGGTTCTACTTACACGCCCGCCGGCGTGACCACGATTACGGCAGGCACGCTTACCTTCAATCAAGCGGGGCCGGTGACCGTATCCGACTTGACGGTATCGGGTGGCACACTGGGAGGCGCCGCGCCATTGACCGTGAGCGCGTTATTCAACTGGACCGGCGGTGCGGTCAATACCGGCTTGCTGACCACTGCCGGCGCCAGCACTATTTCCGGTGCAGGCGCGAAATCGCTGGCTGCGTGGACTAATTCAGGCACGGCAACGCTTATGGGCGGCGCCCTTGCCGTGAGCGGCCTGATGAGTAATTCAGGCACGCTAAACGTGAACAACGGTATCTTGTCGGCAGCGGGTGTTAACGAAACCGCAGGACTGATTGCAATATCACCTGGTTCGACGTTGACATCAACTGCAGCCGTAAATATAGGCGGCACCCTGCAAGCATCGCCTGGTGGCGCGCTGGACGCAGCAGGGCAGATCGTGACCGTGGCAACGCCCGGCACTTTGGACCTTAGCGGTGGCACGGTAACCGCAGCGAGTTTGAACATTAGCGGTCTGCTCAAAGGCATCGGCACAGTAACAGGCAACGTCACCAACGACGGCACGGTTGCGCCGGGCGCCTCACCCGGCATCATCAACATCATTGGTAACTATACGCAAGGACCGACCGGTGTATTCAATATGGAGATCGCCGGTACGACGCCGGGTACGCAGTACGACCAGATGATTGTTACCGGGAACGTGGCGCTGGGCGGCACCTTAAACGCAATCCTGCTGGGGGGATACGTGCCGCCGTTTAACGCCACGTTTAACGTGATTCAAGCAGGTGGCACGCTCACCGGAACGTTTGGCGCTTCGAATTTGCCGGCTGTGCCGAGCCTAACGACTAGTTATTTGCCGTCGGCGTTTGATCTGACGGTTTCCAGCTTGCCTGCTGCAGCGGCGGCTCTGTCGTCGGAGATCATTGTAAGAGAGGAACAAAGACTCCTCGCCAGCGCCACGGAATTGGGGCCGACGGATCCCGACGAGAAAGACGAAAAATTCCATGCGCCAGAGTGCCGTTAGCGGTTACGCCGTGATGCGGGCGTCGGCATCTCGATTATTGCTGGCATTGTTGCTTGCTATTGCCGCCAACCTGGCATTGGCGCAGCAGCCGGTGGGGGAAATTCTTTATGCGTTCGGGCTTACCAGCGTGCAGAACCCGGATGCGCCAACAAGGTTTGTGCAAAAGGGCGCTCCGTTGCGCTTGGGGGATGTCGTGGGTACTAGCGACGGGGGATTCGCGGTACTGCAATTCATTGATGGAACCAAGATTACGGTGCGTCCAAATTCGACTTTTGCAGTGGATAAATTCAGCCATGGCGCGGGCGAGGAATCCGCGTTTTTTCGTTTGCTCAAGGGGGGCGTGCGCACGTTTACGGGCTTGGTCAGCAAGCGCAACCCGCAGGGCATGCGCATGAGTACAGGGACAGCCACGCTGGGCATACGCGGCGCATCGTTCGATGCGCGTATTTGCGATAACGATTGCGCGGAACCGGCGCTCACCGCGAAACCGCCTGTGCCTGCCGCGCCGACGGCGCCGGTGGTGGCGCGCATTGCGGTGGTGGCGGGAGGTGTTACTGTGCTGGACGCAAAAGGAGAGGCTCGGATTGCAACCGTGGGAACGCCGCTGTTGGCTGGAGAATCGGTGCGTACGGACAGGGGTGCCTTTGCAGTGATTGCGTTCCGCGATGAGAGCAAGGTTACGGTGTCGGCCGATTCGGAATTGAAACTTGAAACCGTGCGTTTTGGCGGGGCGGCGTCGGACGCAGGCGAGTTCGTATTGAACGTGGTGCGGGGCGGGTTAAGGGCGGTTACCGGCGCGCTTGCCCGGCGCGCGCCAGACAACGTAAAAGTCAGATTGCAGACAACCGTGCTCGGCATACGCGGCACGGGATTTGACGCGCAGATCGCTCTCGATTGTGTCGCGCCGGGACAATGTGCTCCTGCCGTGTTCGTGCATACTTGGCGGGGCGCCATATCGCTGACGACGCCGGACGGTGTGCTGCAGGTGGACTTGGACCGCTCCGGTGTTTATAACCCGCTACGTAAGCGTCCTGATTTGTTGGAGCGGACGCCGCAGTTCATTCTTGACAATCCGGTGCCGCGCCCCGATACCGTGCCGGTTGATTTTGAGAATTTGTTTGCCGTGACCAACGTGACGGGAACGCCGCCGGGTGTATTCGTGTGGGTGCGCGATGGGCATGTGATTATGACCGGTCCTGATGGGATGATTGACTTGGGGCCGGGCGAGAGCGGTTATCTCGGCAGGGATGCGAGGAAACCGGTGCGTCTGATCGATACGCCGCCTCTGTTGCGCAATGATCCGTATCCATTGCCGGAGTTTTTTGACGAGCGGACTATCACCCTGATCGACGTGCTGAATCCGGGGGGCAAGCCCGGTGATTTGATCTGCGAAGTGCAATGACGAACATGAAAAATAATGTGACGGGATGTATCCGGGCAATAGTCCTTGCCGCGCTTGCCGCGGCGAGTCCGGTGGGTTGGTGTCAGAGCGATGCGCCGCGCGAGAAGCCGCTGCTGGAAATCAAGCGATTCATTCTGGTAGGAGACCCTAACCCGCTATCACAGGCGGAAACAGACGCTGTTTTGGCACCCCACTTGGGTGAGCACCGGAGCTTGACCACGGTGCAGGCGACGGCGCGTGCATTGGAGGCCGCCCTGCGGGCGAAGGGATATACATTTCATCGGGTAGTTGTGCCGGCACAAGAACCCGCAAGCGGAGAGCTACGGTTACACGTAATTCGGTTTAATTTGGCTGACATCGCGGTCAGCGGCAACCGGCACTTCACTCGCGAGAACATCCTGCGGGCACTGCCGGAATTACAACTTGGCAAGTCGCCTGATGTGCAGTTGGTGGCGCGCCAAGTAGGCATCGCCAACGAGAGTCCGGCCAAACGCGTGACCGTGCAATTCAAGGAAAGTGCGAAGCGCGATTTTCTGGACGCCGAGGTCAAGGTGCGTGATGTTCCAACGTCGCAGACCTTTGTGGGATTGGTCGGCGGCAGCCGGGACTCTGACAATACCATCAATCGCAACACCGGCTACACACGATTGACCGTTGGTCATCAGCAAAGCAACTTGTTCGATAGGGATCACGCAGCGACGGTTGCCTACACCACTTCGCCCGACCACGTCGAAGACGTAAAACAAATCGGGGTGTTTTACTGGGCGCCTATTTACCCTTACTACACGACAATCAATGCGTACTTCTCCTATTCCGACGTGGATTCCGGCAGCATAGGCGTTGGGGGGCAAAGTTTTAATGTGAGTGGGCGCGGGCAATTCTGGGGCGTAAAGGCGACCTACACGCTGCCGAAATTCGGATCGGTCGGTCATGCTGTTGCCGTGGCTTTGGACAGCCGATTTTTTAAGAGTGAGTTAGGATTTCAAGGGATTGCCCTGCCGGCAAACACGGTGGGAAGCATGCCGCTGTCGTTGCGGTATTCCGCGCGGCATGAAGAAAGATCTGGAACGTTAGGAGCGTTTACCGAGTATTTGCACAATATTTCTCGCGGTCGGGCGGATTCCGCGACGGCCTATGCGACAGCGCGTCTGGATGCGGACAGGAACTGGAACGCCTGGCGATGGGGCGCGGACGCAAGTTACCAGCTATCCGCCGGATGGTCGGTATCGGGCAAGTTGCGTGGTCAATATGCAAACGAGCCCTTGATTCCGGGCGAGCAATTCGGCCTGGGTGGAGTGGGGAGCGTGCGCGGGCTGCGTGATCGGGAATCCACGGGTGACAGAGGCTACACCTTGAACATGGAAGTGACTGCGCCGCCGGTTTACGCTGGAATTACGCCTTATGCTTTCCACGATTCGGGCCGGCGGAAACATGTAACGCCGGTTTCCGGTATCGCACAACGCGATGGCGCATCCAGTTTGGGCGTGGGATTTCGGTGGAACTGGGAAAAAAGTCTTGAGGTAAATGTTTCATATGCCCATGTACTGAACGGAATCGCGGGCGGCACGCCGCGTGGCCACGACAAGATGAACCTTTCATTATTTTATAGGTTCTGATTCTCGCGGGAAAGGCGATCTCTCACGTTTTCTGCCTTCCGTTTCCCCGTGCGCTTCGCCATGCACGGGCTATTTCCTTGGGTTAAACTCTTTACGAATACGCCGAATTTCGGCGTATTCCGTAATCCCCTTTCCTTGCTCTGCTCAGGAGAACACCATGGCACTGATGGATTTCATTAAAGGCGAACTGCTGGATGTGATCGAGTGGACGGATGATTCGCGCGACACGCTGTCGTATCGCTTTCCCGACGAAGACAAGGCGATCAAGAAAGGCGCGCAACTGATCGTGCGCGAGTCGCAGGTGGCGCAGTTTGTGTACCTGGGTGAATTCGGCGATACCTTCAAGCCGGGCAAGCACACGCTGGTCACCGATAACATCCCGGTGCTGACCAAACTCAAGAGCTGGAAGTACGGCTTTGAGTCGCCGTTCAAGGCGGATGTGTATTACGTCACCACGCGGCTTTTTACCGGCAACAAGTGGGGCACGGCCAACCCGGTGATGCTGCGTGACAAGGATTTCGGCATTGTGCGGTTGCGCGCGTTCGGCACTTATGATTTCAAAATCGTCGATCCGCGAATTTTTCTGAAAGAAGTCGCGGGCAGCGATTTTCATTTTCATCTGGATGAATTCGCCGACACCATGCGTAGCCGCATGGTCAGCGTATTCAGCGATGCGATTGCAAGCTCCGGCGTGCCCGCGCTCGACATGGCGACGCGCTACACCGAATTGGGCGAGGCGTTGCTGAATCTGATCAACCCGGCCATCGGGCCGAAATACGGTTTGGAGATTACGAGTTTTCTCGTCGAAAACGTTTCCGTGCCACCCGAAGTCGAGCAAGCCATCGACAAGCGTTCGAGCATGGGCGCGATCGGTAATCTGAACGATTACGTGAAATTCCAGATGGCCGAGGGCCTGGGCAAGGGTGAAGGCGGTGGCGGCATGGGTGGGCAGGCGGCCGAGATGGCAATGGGTTTTGCCATGGCGCAGCAGATGATGAATCAGCCGGGCGGCATGTTGGGCGCGCAAGGCACGCCGGCGGTGGCGCCGGGCGTTGGTGTGCCGACGGCAGGCCCCGTTGCCGCGCCTGCGATGCCGGATCTTATGGGCATCCCCGAAGTGGCAAAGTTGCTGGGCGTGACCGAGGCGGACGTGCTGGCCACATTGGAAGCGGGTGACCTCAAGGGCAAAAAAATCGGCAGCACGTATCGCATTACGCGCGCGGCAGTCGATGAGTTTCTGAAAAGCTAAGAGGGCGCTGCCATGGCGGAATCCTGGGGAGCGGCGCCCGAAAAGGTGCAGGAGAGGGCGCCGGAGAAGCCCGCGGCCGAGATCAAGGCGCGCGTCAAACATACCTGCCCGGCGTGCGGCGGCGAAGCGGTGTGGAATGCCGCCAAGCAGGTGCTGGCGTGCGGCTTTTGCGGCACGCTGGTGCCGGGCACGGAGGATGCGGCGGGCAACGGTGAAATCGTTGAACACGATCTGGCGACCGTGCTGCGCAAAATTCCCGACAGCAAGCGCGGCTGGGGCAGCGAGAAAAAAGAAGTGAAATGCCAAAGCTGCCACGCGATTTCGGTGTTTGATCCGAAGCGCCAGTCGCAGGGCTGCGAGTTTTGCGGCGCGACGCAACTGGTGCCGTACGAAGAAGTGAAAGAGCCTTTCTCGCCCGAAAGCCTGCTGCCGATGAAGGTGGCGCAGAGCAAGGCGCGCGAACTTATCAAGACGTGGTACGGCTCGCGCTGGTTCGCGCCCAACAAGCTCAAAAAAGCCGCGCTTACCGATACGGTCAAGGGGTTGTATATCCCGTACTGGACCTTCGACGCGCAGGTGAATGCCGATTGGGAAGCCGAGGCGGGCTATCACTATTACGAAACCGAGGAATACTCGGATAGCTCCGGCAATCGGCAAACGCGCCGGATTCAGCGCACGCGCTGGGAATACGCCAGCGGACGCATCGATCATTTTTTCGATGACGAACTGGTGCCCGCCTCGCAGGGCATACAGCCGAATCATCTGCGCGCGGTGGAGCCGTTCCCGACGCAGGATTTAAAGCCGTACGATGCGAGCTATTTGTCGGGTTGGGTGGTCGAGCGTTACCAGATTGATCTGGTGGCAGCGGCGCAGCACTCGCGCGAACAGATGGAACGCAAAGTGCAATCCCTATGCGCGTCGGCGGTGCCCGGCGACACGCAGCGCAATCTGCGCGTGCGCTCGTCGTATAGCGGCCAAACCTTCAAGCACATCCTCGCGCCGCTGTGGATGTTGCAATATCGCTACGGCACGAAAAACTTTCAGGTGGTGATGAACGGCTACACCGGAGCAATATCGGGCGATTATCCGAAGAGCTGGGTGAAGATCATGTTCACCGCGCTGGCGGTGATTATTGTGCTGCTGATACTGATGACGGCGATGAGTTAAATAACTGTTTAAAAACAAATAGTTACATTTATGCCAGTACCGCTGGCAGTTGCGGTGCCAATTTGGCGCGCTCTGCAGTGGCCGTGCCGTTCAGCGCGAACCCTAGCAGTTTCCCGGAGGCATCGACAAACAGCGACTTAACGCTGTCGGCGGTTTGCTCGATTTGCCACTCGCCTGCCGCACCCGGCGCGGGTGGCGACACGATGGTCGGGCACGCGGGGGTTTTCACCATCACCGGCATGGCAGGGAAGCTCACGACGGTGAGTTTGCCGCCGAGCGTTGCGCCGAGCGCGCGCGCCGCGTGCATGATCGGCATCACGTAGGGCATCACCAGGTTTTCGATTTCCATGCAGTCGCCCAGCGCGTAAATATCCGCATCGCTGGTTTGCAGATGGCGGTTGACCACGATGCCGCGATTCACTTTCAGGCCCGCTGCCTGCGCGAGCGCTGTGCGCGGCTTCAAGCCGACGGCGGATAGAACGATATCGGCTTGCAGTAGGGTGCCGTTGTCCAGTGTGACTTTTAATGTGCTGCCGTCGTGATCGACGGATTTCGTGCCCGTGCCGAAGTGCCACACCACGCCCAGCGCCGCGAGTTTTTGTTGCAGCATTGCACCGCCTTCGGGCGGCAGCAGCCTGCCGAGCGGTTGATTGGCGATGTCGATGACTTCGACTTGATGCCCGGCGACAACGAGGTCATTGGCGAATTCGCTGCCGATCAGCCCGGCGCCGATGATGACCACTTTTTTCGGACTGTCGAGAAGGTTGTGAAAACGTCCGTAATCATCCAGATCGTTGACGGTGATGATGGCGTTGGCGGCATCACCGGCAAGCGGCAGGCGTATCTGATCCGCACCCAGCGCGAGCACCAGCTTTGAATACGCCAGCGTTTCATCGCCGAGCTGCACGGTGTGCGCGGCGGGGTTGATCGCGGTCACGCGCGTGTTGGCGCGCACCGCGGCGTTGATCTGCGTCGCCATCTGCTCCGGCGTGTTCAGCGCAATCGCGGCGGGCGCTTTTTTACCCGCCAGCGCATTGGACAACATTGGCTTGGAGTAAAAAAATCCACTGTCGGCGGTGATGACGGTGAGCGGCGTCTCTTTGTCGAGCTTGCGCAGCTCCTTGGCGACGTTATAACCGGCCAAACCGCTGCCGAGGATGATGATGGGGTGCATGAGAAATTGGATTCTGTTGAGTCAGTCAGGCGAGCATGGTATCAAACAGCATCATCAATACAAAGCCGATCAGCAGTCCTATGGTCGCGGGTGTTTCGTGACCATGGCGGTGTGTTTCGGGAATGATTTCATGAATGACCACGAATATCATCGCGCCTGCGGCGAATGCGAGTCCCCAGGGCAGCAGCGCGCCCGATATCGAGATGGCGCCGGCGCCGATCAAGGCGCCGAGCGGCTCGACAAAACCAGTGGCCATGGCGATTAATACCGCGCGTGACGGCTTGTAATTGAGTGTCAGCAATGCCAAAGCCACGGCGAGGCCTTCGGGCATGTTTTGCACCGCGATGCCCAGTGCGAGCGGCAGCGCCTTGACGCCGCTGTCGCCCGCGAACGCCACGCCGATGGCCAGACCTTCCGGCACGTTGTGCAGCGTGATGGCGAACACGAATAACCACACGCGGGCGATGTCGCGTGACGGGGTTCCCTCGCGGCCCTTGATCAGGTGTTCATGCGGAATCGCATGCTCCACGGCCAGCAGAAGCAAGCCGCCCACGATAACTCCTGCTGCGGCGATGAATCCGCCGCCCCAGCGGCTGCCGGTGAGCAGCGTGCCTGCGTCGATGGATGGCAGAATGAGTGAAAACACACTGGCAGCGAGCATGACGCCGGCACCGAAGCCGAGCATGGCGGTTTGCGCGCTTGCAGGGAGGGTGCGCGCGAGCAGCACCGGCGCCGCACCGGCCCCCGTGGCGAGCGCGGTGACCAACGTTGCCAGTAATGCCGCGCCGGTGCCGGAAAACGTCTTGAGGTGACTGGCGAGCATTGCGTGGGTCATCTGAAACAGCAAAACACCGGCGACCAGCAACGCGGTAAACACGGCGGCGATTCGCAGGGTCGCGCTCCACGCTTCGAGTTCCCGGCGCGCGCGCAAAATGAATATCGTCATGGTGTCTATTCTGTGTGCTGTTAAATTGGCAAGCAAGTCATGGCCGCTGCCAGGCCGTACTATGCCTCAGTGCGTAGGGTTGAGCCAATGGATTGTGATAATTCGAGTACCGGGCCAAGGCGAAGGCCCCGCCGGAAGTGCAACCCATGGCCGGCGCCGCCGGCTATGGGGGGGGGTTACGGAGGGCTTTTTTCTTTTACATCAAGCAAGGTCGTAGCGATCAAGGTTCATCACCTTGTTCCAGGCCGCCACGAAGTCATGCACGAACTTCTGCTGCGAGTCACTGGTGGCATAGACTTCCGCCACGGCTCGCAGTTGCGAGTTTGAACCAAACACCAGATCCACAACCGTGCCTGTCCACTTGACTTCGCCGGTCTTGCGGTCGCGACCTTCCAGTACGCCCTCGGCGGCGGACTTCTGCCACTTCGTGCGCATATCGAGCAGATTGACGAAAAAGTCATTGCTCAACGTCTCGGGCCGCTGCGTGAACACACCGTGTTTGGTCTGGCCGGCGTTCGCATTCAAGACGCGCAGGCCGCCGATCAGCACCGTCATTTCGGGGGCGGTCAGATTCAGCAATTGCGCCTTGTCAATCAGCAGCTCCGCAGCGGCGCCTTCGAGTCCCTTGCGGGCGTAGTTGCGAAAGCCGTCGGCGACCGGTTCCAGCACCGCAAACGATTCCACATCGGTCTGCGCCTGCGACGCATCCATGCGCCCCGGCGAGAAGGGAACCTTTATCTCAACGCCAGCCTTCTTTGCGGCGCTTTCAATAGCCGCGCAGCCACCGAGCACAATCAGGTCGGCCAGCGAGATTTTCTTGCCGCCGGACTGTGCGCTGTTGAAGTCCTTTTGAATCGCTTCCAGCTTGGCTAACACCTTCGCCAGTTCAGCCGGCTGGTTGACTTCCCAATCCTTTTGCGGCGCCAGACGAATACGCGCGCCATTGGCCCCGCCGCGCTTGTCGCTGCCGCGGAAGGTTGCTGCCGATGCCCATGCCGTGCTGGCCAGTTGGGAGATGGACAGTCCGCATGCGAGGAGCTTGGCTTTCAGGGTGGCAATATCCTGATCGTTGACCAGCGGATGATCGACAGCGGGGATCGGGTCCTGCCAGATCAACACTTCTTGCGGCACCAGCGAGCCGAGGTAGCGGGCGCGCGGGCCCACGTCACGGTGTGTCAGCTTGAACCAGGCGCGGGCAAAGGCATCCGCGAACGCCTTCGGGTCCTGGTGGAAGCGGCGCGAGATCTTTTCGTAGGCCGGGTCCATGCACAGCGACAGGTCGGCCGTGGTCATCATCGGCGGGTGTTTTTTCGACTTATCGTGCGCGTCGGGAATCATGTGTTCTGCTTTGCAGTTCTTGGGCGTCCATTGGTGGGCACCGGCCGGGCTCTTGGTTAGCTCCCACTCGTAGCCGAACAGCATGTCGAAATAGCCGTTGTCCCATTTTGTGGGATTCGGTTTCCACGCGCCTTCGATACCGCTGGTGGTGGTGTGTACACCCTTGCCGGAGCCCAGTTTGTTGATCCAGCCCAGGCCTTGCTCTTCGAGCGAGGCGCCTTCGGGTTCGGGGCCGACCAGCTTGGTGTCGCCTGCGCCGTGGGACTTGCCGAACGTGTGACCGCCTGCAACCAGCGCCACGGTCTCTTCGTCGTTCATGGCCATGCGCGCGAAGGTTTCGCGAATATCACGGCCAGAGCCCACCGGATCCGGGTTGCCGTTCGGGCCTTCCGGGTTCACGTAGATCAGGCCCATCTGCACGGCGGCGAGAGGATTCTCAAGTTTACGGTCGCCGGAGTAGCGCTTGTCACCCAGCCAGGTGCTCTCGGAACCCCAGTAGACATCTGCTTCC
>JANPOH010000308.1:0-3247 GCA_031427895.1 Betaproteobacteria bacterium | reverse complement strand
CGCTGCGCGCGTGCCTGCTGCGCCGCCCATGATGCCGATATGGCCGCCCGCCTTGTGTACGTCGTCATTCAACTCGCGCCACGGCGCGAGCTTTTGTTCACGAAATGGTTGATAGCCGGTGAACGCGGAGCGGTATTGCGTATCAGGCACGCGCGCGTTGGCGTCTGCCGCGGTCAGCGGCGTGGCGCGCGGCTCTGCCGCGTGAGCATGGGATAGTGCCAGCGCCGTGATCCACAGCGCGTTCTGCAAGTGATGAAACATGATGATCCTCGTGATTGAGCGTGCGCGCACAATCAATGTCATGCGCGAAATCGGCACACACGCAAGGCGTGGCCGGGCTAATCGGATGTAACGAGGATCAACCGCGCGGAGGGCGGTCGGGAGAATCAGGGATGAACAGCGTCGCCAGCGGCACGATGGATCGTGATACGTCGCTGAATTTGTGCGCGGCGATGGGCCATGCGCTGGAAGTCGCACCGGTGAAAACCTGTTGGCAGCACTGGTGGCTGGCGCTGTCGGTGCCGTGGGTTGCGCCGGGCGCGCCGTTGTCAGTGGCTTCAGTGGATGGTGCAGCGGCGGCGTGGCCCGCGTGCTGTGTCTGCCGCGGGGCCGGCTCATGGCAGGGCATGGCGACCGAGGCTTGCGCGCCCAGTGCCTTGTGCATGGGAGCGTACGCCGCCGCAAACCCCTGCACCGGCAGGATCAGCATCAGCAGTGCTACCACCATGTAGCGCAGATTTGTACGCAGCTTCGACATTAAAAGTTATTTAAAAACAAGTGGTTGCGATATTTTTACGCATTGATTCGTGCATTCGTGCATTCGTGCAGCGGGTGCCAGCATAGCATAAGGCTGTGAATCGGTGATTGGGTTCCCGGCTATTTTTCCAGGCAGCACTTTTTGAATTTTTTGCCGCTGCCGCAAGGGCAAGGTTCATTGCGGCCGACTTTGGGTTGCTCACGTACGAACGGCAGCGAAAAGGCACGGCCATAGTCGCCGTCCAGAGCGGGCACCTCCCCTTCGTTGTCTAATTCATCCTGTTGTTGTAGCCATTCCTGCCAGCGTTCCTCGATAGCGGCGGGATCGTAGATATCCCACGGATTGTCGAGGTGCGCCCAATGCGGTACGTAGGGTTTTCCCGCGTAGGCATCGGCAACCGCTTGTGCGCTGAAGTAACTATCGAACGGCGATGGGTTGCGCGTGAGCTGTTCGAGCAACGCGCGGTGCCGCGCGGGCGCGAAGGCGAGCAGCCCGCTCCCCGCTTCGTTTCTGACATCCCAATCTTCGCTTTCGTCGGCGGCGATCGCCGCGGCCCAATCGAGCGTGGCGTCCCGTGCCGGCGTATCGAGCTTGTCGGCATACGCGAGTATGGAATCCAGGGCATCGGTGCGCGCAAACCAATCGAGCGTCTGATCCTCCGTCAGGGCGCGCAGCGCAGGCAGAACGGTTTCAGGCTTGTTGCGAAACAGCGCGGGCCAACTGCCGGAAAGCCAGTCCTGCATATCGTCGTCGTCTTCCTCCGTAATGCGCCGCAGGTGCTGCGCGAGCAGCAGGCCCGCGCGTTCATCGGGCATCAGTCCCAGTATCATCGCCGCGTGCAGTAACAGGCACCATTCGCCGTTATCGGCATCGTCCTCCCACGCGCGCCCGCTGTCGAGCGCCTCGCGCAAAACGTCAATCATGGCGTCGCCGCGGCGCGCGCATTCGTCGATGAGTATGCGTGGGGCGCGGATTTCATCCTGCATTAGCCGTGCCACCAGTTCCTGCACGGACATTGCCGCAAGGACTTCGGTTTCATAGCGCGGTAATGCGGATTCGGTCAGCTTGGTGTCGGGATCGATGGGTATGGGGTTATCGTCGTTCATTTGCGTTTCGCGAGGTATGCCGTGACGGCTTTTTCCAGATCAGTGAGTTCTTCGCAGGGTAACAGGCAGATTTTTCGCAGCGCGGCGAGATGTTTTTCCGCGTTGGGCAGATCGTTCAGCAGCAGATACGCCTCGCCGATGTATTCGTGCGCGCCGCGGTGGCGCGGGTTCAGTTCGATCGAGCGTTTGTAGAATTTAAGCGCGAGATCCATCTGCTTCAGGTTGCGATACGAAAAGCCGAGGTAATTGTGCAGGTCGGCGCTGTCCGGGTCGCGCAGCAACGCCTGGCGAAAACGCTTCACCGCTTCTTGCCAGTTTTTCTTTTCCATCGCGGCTTTGCCTGCCGCGTAGTCGGGGTCGTTGGCGGCGGCGCTGGGGTTGTCTTCGTAGGGTTCGGCGATGGCGGTGGGCAATACCAGGCACGCGGCAAACGCCATGACAACTGCGGTGATTGTTTGTTTCATGTGATATCTCGCGGCAAGGGATGTTCCACGCGATGCGCGTGGATTCAGCCGCAAAATATACTCCCACTCCCGTTCGAGCGGGAGTGGGAGGGACGACGATACCGGATTAGCGCTGCGCCACGTACGCACGCGCGCGCGCAAGTTCAGGACGGTTGCCATCGGCTTTTTTCGCCAAGTCCATCAATTTCGCATAGTAGTCAGCCGCTTTGCGGCGGTCGCCCGCGCCTTCCGCCGCGAGTGCCGCGCCGTAATAGCCGCGAAAGCGATTCGGTTCGCGCACATGGGACGCCTCGTATTCCTTGAGCGCCTGCGCCGGCTGCTGCAGTTCCAGCAGCATGTCGCCCAGCAGTTCACGCGCGGGGACGATGCGGCCGGGGGTGACCGGATGCTTATCGTTCTTGTCCTCCAGATCGGCGGCGGTGCGCATGAACTTTTGTGCGTCATCTGTTTTGCCTTGTGCAAGCGCTATCCATCCCGCGACGGCAAGCCGTTGAATTTCGACTTCGGTGGCCCAATAGTTGTTCTTTGCGTCCTGCAATTCTTTGTGCAGTCGCGCGAGTTCCGCTGCGTCTTTTTCCGCCGCCGCCGCGTCGCCGCTGCGAGCGGCACCCAGCGCGCGCGCGAAATAGGTGAGGGCGTCTGCAAACAGAATCTTGCTCGGCTGGGGCGGCAACTGCATCGCTTCGCGCCAGGCGCCGCGCTCCATCGCGTAGCGCGCGGGCATCGCGGCCAACGAATATTGAGCGATAAATTGCTGCGCCGGGAGGATGCCGGTGGTGATCTTGAGCGCTTCCTCCATTTCGCGCCGGGCGTCGGCGTCGCGCGCAAGCTGCAGATAGGCGTAAACCGTATAGTCGCGACCGTATTCGCCTACCACGTGCAGGATCCCGGGCGTTACGGGGTGGTCGCCTTTGACGCCC
>JANPOH010000307.1:0-21343 GCA_031427895.1 Betaproteobacteria bacterium | reverse complement strand
CTCCCCCTCTCGCACATATTGACGAAGCGTCACTACTGCGTATTGCGCCGCATGGCGCGATACGCATGGCCGCCAAGAATGTCATTGTCGTCAACGAAGGTGACGCCACCGACTCTCTTTACATTTTGCTCTCTGGCCGCGTCAAGGCATTCACCACCGGGCCGGATGGCCGGGAAGTGGTGTTCGACGTCATCAACGCGGGTGACTACTTCGGTGAGCTGGTGCTCGACGGCGGGCCGCGCGCCGCGTCGATCATGACGCTGGAGGCGTGCCGGTTTTACGTTATCCCCAAATACGAAGTTGAAGCGCTGCTGGCATCGCATCCTGAATTCGCCCGTGACCTGATTCACAAATTGATCGGGAAAGTGCGTTTGCTCACTGACAAAGTGAGTGATCTCACCCTGAAAGATGTGTATGGCCGCTTTATTCGCTTTATTGACGCAAACGCAGTCGAGCATGATGGCGCGCGCGTGATCCGCGAGCGCCTCACGCAACACGATATCGCGGCGCGCATCGGCGGTTCGCGCGAAATGGTGAGCCGTATCCTGCGCGACCTCACCACCGGCGCGTATATCAGCATGGAATCGCGGCAAATAAGCATTTTGAAGAAACTGCCCGAGCATTGGTAGCCGGTTTCCTGGCTCTTTTGTAGCACCCCCTTGTAGCGCCCCTATTACTGCCCATCCGCACCACTTTGGGGCGGGAAGTGTGCGTACGTCACACATTTCGTGTGACGCCTGACAGCGCCTTGCGCTTACCGTCTCCCTAGAATCGCTATCAATGAATGGGCGTCGTTTTGTGCGCCGGCAGATAGCAGATAGCAGACAATGACTAACGGGATATCAGCGAGTATGGCAACGCAAATCTGCGAGGGCGATCTTGCCCACATGCACCAGTTTTCTGCCACCACCAAGGTGCAGGTGATGGAAAAAATACTTGCGACCACGCCCGCGGACCGCGACGCCAACACCGGCGAAGGCAGCTACCAAAGAATGCTGCACAAATTGCGTACCGAAGGGTTTGCACTGATTGACTTGCAGGCGATGGAGACCGCGTTCAGGACTGTCTGGTACTGCAAGAGCAAATCGCTGTTTGGGCTGCGCCAGTCCGAGTTCGCTGCGATGTTGGTATGGGAAAGCACGGGCAACGCCGAACACAATGCCGCGACGACCGTAATGAGGTGGCGTCTCTAAGATGATGATTTGTAACGAATTCAGCGTGCCGAAACAGCGCGTTGTTTAGCAGGGCCTGGCGCCATTTATCTCCTCCGTGGCGCAAGGAATTTCACCGGCCGCTTTGGCGGCCGGTTTTTTTTGGTTAAAACTGGTAGCGCAACGCCGCCGATACCACGTTTACCTTGTTGTTGATTTGGCCGCGCAGGTTGACCGTGCTGTCCAGTCCGGTGCCCGCATAGAACGCGGCATTAAGATTCAGACTGGATTTTTTGTATTGAGCGTGCAGCACACCGACGTCAAGACGCCAGCGTTCCGATGTTTTGTAAGTCGCGCCCACGCCATACCAGTTCACATCCGAGTCGGGAATGGCGCTGTTGCGAAACGCATCCACCGTCGGGGTTTTGTCGATACGCACGCCGCCGCGCAGCGTCCACGCGCGGTTCGCCTTGTATTCCGCGCCGAGCGACACCGAGTGCGCGTCGCGGAAATTCTGCGGGCGCACGTTATCCGGCACGCCGTTGATGCGCACGCGGATTTCGTTGAAATCACTCCAGCCGAACCATTGCGCCTGCGCCAGCAGCGTCCACGCGGGCGTCAGCTCGTGCGCGATGCCCAACGACAGAATCGCCGGCAGGTTGAGATCGGTTTTTGCCGCGGACGTGCCATTAAAAACCGCCATCCCGCCGGAGAAATTTGCGATCGTGGCTTCGGCATCGATACGATGTTTGATCTTTGAACGATAGTGCAAGCCCAGTCGCGTGCCGGCGGCGGGCTGATAGAGCACGCCGGCGTTGTACCCCAGCGCCCAACTGTCGCCCGTGAGTTTTGCATAGCCGTCCGTCGCCACCGTGGGGCCGCCGGGGTTTAGCGGGTCGGGCAGGGCATTGGTAAGCGTCGCATCGGCGTACTGCACGTTGATGCCGCCGCCGACAGACCATGCGGGATTGACGCGCCACGCCAGCGAGGGCGCGAAATCCACGGTTTTGAGCTGGCTCTTGATGGAATCGTAGCGCCCGAACCAATCGCGCGAATACTCCAGGCCCAATCCGAACGGCGCGGCGACGGCGAGGCCGAGCCACAGATCGTTCGACAGCGGGCGGGTGTAATAAAAATTGGGAACCGGAATAATCTCTCTGGCGCGCCCGTCGCTGCCCGCGTATCCCGCCGCCACGAAGCCGGTTCCCGGCGTGGTTGCGCTAGAGCCCAGGCTGGAGATTTTGGTGTCAATGGCAATCACATCAAAGCCGCCCTGCGCCATGGGTTTGTCGATCAGCGTCATGCCCGCCGGATTGAAGAACGCCGTGCTGGCATCATTGGCGCGCGCCGGATCACCCGCGCCGGCCAGTCCCAGCCCGCTGGCGCCTTTTGCGCGAATGTAAAAACCGGTGGCGTGCGCGTTGATAGCCGTGCAGGCCGCGACAATGGCAAACAGCACGCCGCCAGCCGCGCGCGCACGTTCAATGGTCTTTAGCATTTACCCCTCCGGATGATATTTTTATTGTTGCATTGTCGCGTATTGCGCCCGGCAAGGCAATTTCACGTATTGGAATTTCACCGGCGGCCCGTGCCGGATTGCGCGTATCCTTCGCACCCTGACCTCTGAGGAGAGCGGTTTGCCCGGCGTGCCAACAACACCAGCATTGCAGCGCTACGTGCCGCGCCACGTGCTGGCCCGGCTCGCGGACGCCATGCCGTCCAAATCGCGCGTGACCTCGTCCGCGCGTGATTTCGACGGCGTGGTGCTGATGCTCGATATCGTCGGCTTTAGCGGCCTTACCGAGCGCTACGCACAAGCCGGCGCGGTCGGCGCCGAACGGCTTTCGGTTCTGCTGGACCAGTATTTTGGCCGTATGACGGATATCGCGCTGGCGCACGGCGGCGATGTGGTTGATTTTGTCGGCGACGCCATGCTGGTGATCTGGGAGGCGCCCGCCGCCGCGACGCGAGACACGGCTGTGATCGCGGTGCAGTGCGGGCTGGCGTTGCAGCGCGCGCTGCCGGATATAGTGGCGCAAACCGGCGCATCGCTGCAGCAGCGTATTTCGCTGGCCAGCGGACGGCTCACGCATTTCACGGTGGGCGGGGTTGACGACAAATGGCACTGCCTGACGGCGGGCGGCCCGCTGGCGCAAGCGGCCGCGGAGAATCACCAAGCGCGTGCCGGCGAAGTCATGGTCTGCGCGGCGCTGTGGGGGGATGTTCATGCCCACTGCACCGGGCGTGAGGCGCGGGCGGGCGGCTGCGGCATTGAAGCCGTACACACGCCGCTGGCTCTGCCGCCCTTGCCGCTCTGTCCGGCGCCGCCGGGTGATGCGCCGCGCCTGCTCGAAGGTTATCTCGCGCAACCTTTTCTTGAGCGCCTGCGCGTGAGCGGCGGTTCCTGGCTCGGCGAATTCCGCAACATCACCACGCTGTTCGTCGGATTGCCCGGCGTGGATTGCAGCGATGCCGGCGCGTTGGTGGCCTTGCAGGGAGCGGTCGAGTGCGCGCAGCGCGCGCACCAGCGTTACGGCGGCATACTCACGCGGCTCTCCACGGACGACAAGGGCGTTACGCTGTTGTGCGGGTTCGGCCTGCCCATGACGGCGCGTGAAGACGACGCCGTGCGTGCATTGAGCGCCGCCGCCGCGCTGACCACCGCGATGAATGAACTCGGCATTCCCAGCAAAATCGGCATCACCACCGGCCAGGTTTTTTATGCGGACAGCGGCGGCGAGCAGCGCCGTCATGCCGCGCTGGTCGGCGGCGCGGTGAATCTGGCGGCGCGGCTGATGGTCGCCTCGGATGGCGGCATGCTGTGCGACGAGGCGACGCAACGCGTCGCCGCGCGCGGTTTTGAATTCGATGCGCGCCCGCCGGTTAGCGCCAAGGGGTTTGACGCGCCCATCGCGGTGGCGACGCCGCGCGCGCGGGCGGCAGGGGTGCGGCGCGCCTATGAAGGCGCATCGATCGGGCGCGCCGCTGAGTTCGGCGAACTTGCGCGTGCCGTGGCCGCATTGGCCGGCGGCGCGCACGGCCCCGGCGGGTGCATGGGGTGCATGGTATTGCGCGGCGAGGCCGGCATCGGCAAATCACGCTTGATCGCAGACGCCGCGGCCGAGGCCCGCGCGCGTGACATCCGCGTGCTGTGGGGTGCGGGCGTCGCGCTCGAAATTGCCACGGTGTATTTTCCGTGGCGTCACTTTCTCGCGCAATTGCTGTGCGGCGACGGCGTGTTCGATGCCGCGCTTGCGCGCGCCCAAGCGCAGCGCCTGATCGGCGGCGACGAGCGCCTGCAATCGTGGCTGCCGCTGCTGAACGATGTGCTGCCGCTGCATCTGCCTGACACCGTCATCGCCGCGCAAATGACCGGCCAGGCGCGCGCCGCGAGTCTGCGCGCACTGTTGCTGGCGCTGACGGCGCACTCTGCTCGCGATGCGCCGATGCTGTGGGTGGCCGATGATCTGCATTGGTTTGACGGCGCCTCGGCCGCGATGCTGTCGGCGCTGGTCGCGGCGAACGTGCCGCGCTTGCTGGTGCTGGGTGGTACGCGCCCGCTGGAGGCATCCGCCGCGGTCGAGATCAGCGGCTTTATACGCGCGGCCCGCTGCATGGATCTCGCTGCTTTGCCGCTCGCCGCGGTGCGACAGGTCATCGCGAACAAACTCGATGCGGTCGAGGTGTCACCTGCGCTCGCGGCGTTCATTACCGCGCGTGCGGCGGGAAATCCGTTTTACGTCGAAGAGATCGTGCTGGCGATGCGCGCCGCGCGCTACATCGACGTGTCGGCGGGCCTGTGCGGGTTTGCGCCCGGCGTCGACGAAGGCGCGCTGGCCGCGCTGCCCGACAGTCTGCGCGGCGTGATCGTGAGCCGCATCGATGCGCTCGGTGCGGCCGAACAACTGGCGCTCAAGGCCGCCAGCGTCATCGGGCGTGAATTTTCGCTGCCGATGCTGCGCGATCTGTTGCCGCGCGCGGATGCCGCGGACAATCTGCCGAACGTGCTGGACACGCTGGTGCGCGAAGACGTGGTGCGGCCCGCGGGCGACGGCGCGCGCGGGCAGTACCGCTTCAAGCATGCGCTGTTGCAGGATACCGTCTACGAGCAACTGCCGTTCGCGCTGCGCCGCGACCTGCACGGCGCGGCGGCCGGCTGGATCGAGCGCAACGAGGCGCACGACCTGGAGCCGCGTTACGCCGTGCTCGCGCTGCATTGGGAACGCGCGCTCCAAGCATCGCCGGCGGTGGATTATCTGGAAAAGGCGGCGGCGCTGTCGCTGCGGCGCTACGCCAATCACGAGGCTATCGCGCACGCGCGGCGCGCGCTGCGCGTCACCGCCGAGCACAAGTTGCCGGTGGCGGCGGCGCGCGAGGCGCGCTGGGAGGCGATGCTTGGCGACGCCCATCACGAGTTGTTTGAATACCGCGCGGCGACACGGCACTTCAAACGCGCGCTGGCGCTCGCGGGGCGTCCGGCGCCGCGCCATACCGCGACTCTGCTGCTCGATTTGGGCTGGCAGATGGGTGTGCAGGCGGGCGCGCGACTGGGTATGGCGCGCAAGGGCGCGCGGGACGCATTGCTGCCGTGGGCGTCGCACATTCATGAGAAGTTGGGCGAGATCGCCTACTTTGAAAGCCGCACCGTGCCGTTGCTGCACGCGACGCTGACTTCGCTGAATCTTGCCGAGCGTTCAGGCGCGGTGCGCGAAGCGGTGGACGGTTTTGCCGCGATGGCGATTGGTTTTTACGGCGCCGGGCTGCATCAATTATCGCGGCGCTACAACCAGCGCTCGCTGGCGCTGGCCGCGGCGCAGGGCAGCATCGAGGACGTGGCGTACGCCAATCTCATCAGCGGCATTTACTGGGCCCCGCAGGGGCGCTGGCCGGAAGTGGAGCTCGCGCTGGCGCGGTCCGCCGCGCTGTACACCCGGATCGGCGCGCTGGGACGCTGGCAGCAGACGCGCACCGTGTTGTGCGCGGCCGAACTCATCCGCGGGCGCTTTGCGCGCGCGCGCGAGGTGCTCGACGAACTCACCCCTTCGGTGCATCACGACACGCCGGTGCAGGTGGTGGCATGGCAATATTGTTTTGAAACCTGGCTCGCGCTTGCGCGCGGCGACGCGCTGGCCGGTTGGGTGACGCGCCTGCGTGAAGTCATTGGCGCGCCCGAATTGCAACAGGTCGATCGCATGTTTTGCAACGGCTTGATCGCGGCGAGCTGCTGGCGCATGGGCGACCATGAGGGCGGCCTGCGGGCCGCGCGCGCGGGACTGGCTGATTTGCTGGAATCCACGCCCACCGCTTGGTATATCACCGCCGGCATCGGCGGTATCGTTCAAACATTGATGGATGCGGCGGCGGCGGGGATCGCCGGCGACGACGAGTCGCGCCGCGCCAGCCGCGCGCTCAACCGCTACGCCCGTGTCAGTCAGGTGGCGGCGCCGCGCGCCGCGCTGTTCGAGGGCCGTCGGGCGGCGGCAACCGGCGCCGCGCGCCGCGCCGACGCCGTCTGGCGCAGGGGGCTGTCCGCCGCGCGCGCGTTCGGCGCCGCACACGACGAAGCGATGTTGTTGTTTGACATGGCCACGCGCGGCGCATACGCGAGTGACACCCGCGCGACTTTTCTGGCGCAGGCGCACGAAATATTTGCCCGCATCGGCGTCACTCCGGCAGCCAGTCTCGCCGCTTCCGTATAACGGTAATGTTGTATAACTACATGTTTTTATTGATTAATTTATAATTATACAGGAGCATCAGGCATGGCGACCCTGCCGGACTATGTATCGAGCCGCGGCCACGGCGAGATCAGTTTTGAAATCCCCGCGCGCATGACAGGCGCCACCGCCTATCAATTCGTGCTGGCCGCCGCGCGCGCGCCGTTGCAGCGTTTCGTGGATGCACAGCTGAATTGCGTTAGCAACGGCGCGGTGCATTACACCGCACTGCCGTTTTTGTTTCATTACTACATGGATGTCGAGCGCGTGACCTCGATCCCGGAAGTGATCGGTTATGTGCCTTATCGCGAGGCCGGGTTCATGGTGCCGCTGCTGCAAAAGCGCGAAGGCCATCTGTTGCCGGAACTGAAGCTATGGTTGCCGTATATCCTGATCGACCGTGACTGCGGCATGGTGGCCGGGCGCGAGGTGTGGGGTTATCCCAAGGCGATGGGCGTGATGACAATGAACCCCGACCCGGCGCAAGCGACGCACTGCGCCGCCGAGACCACGATTTTCCGCACCCTGCAACCGGACACGCGCGGCGAGCGCGCGACGTTGTTTGAAACGAACCGCGTCACCGCGGCACGCACGGCAACGAATGGGGCAGCTTCGGTGCGGCGCTGGGCGGCCTGTTCGGGCGCGCGCTGGGCGACGTTGAACAGGCGCTGGCGGGCGTGGCGGGCGCGGCCATCGATGCGCTTGCCTTGCACCCGCAAGCGCCGGTCATCAATCTCAAGCAGTTTCGCGATGCCGCCGATTCACGCAAGGCCTGTTATCAAGCGCTGGTGAATGGCCCGGTCGCGCTTGATACGTGGCGCGGCGGCGGGTTTCTCGGCGGCGATTACGAGGTGACGATCACTGCCTGCGAGAGTCACGCCATCGTCACCGACCTCGGGCTGGGCGCGCCGGGCGCGGACAAGACGGTGATTCCGGCGAAATTCGGCGGCTGGATGAAAATGGATTTCAGCGCGCTGCAGGGCGACATTGTCTGGCAGACGCCCTGACGGACTGACATCACGCCGGGGGTGGTTCGCCGCTGATCGCGCAGGCGGCGTGCAGCCCCGATTCAAACGCGGCTTCCGCGCAGCCGCCGTTGATGGAAGTCAGCGTCCAGTCGCCCGCGAGATATAAATTGCCAAAGCCGCTGGCACCGGGTGCAAGGCGAAAACGCACGCTGCCGGGCAGCGTCTGCACGTACAGCTCGGACCAGGCGACATTGGCGCGGTAGTAGGCGCTGGTGAGTTGCGTGCGGTCAAGGCCGTTGGCGCCGGTGACGGCGGGCCACAACGCGCGGGTGTTGTGGTCCAACCATGTCTGCGCTTCGGACTTGACGGCGGCGTGTTGCGCGGGCAAGTACGCCGGATCGTTTGCGCCCGCGGGCGGCGGCGGTGCCGTGGGTTGAAACGTGCCGCACAGATACTCGCACGAGCGGGGTTCGGCGCCGGCGGGCCAGGCTTCGGCATCGAGTACCTGCGACATCTCGCCCCAGGAGCGCAGCGGGTCGGCGTACGCCACCGACACCGTGGCGCCGTACGGCCATCCCAAGCCGGCTAAATCAGGCTTCATCCACAGTTGCACCGAGCGCGTCGCCACCGAAGTCGCGTTGCCGATCATCGCCGCCCAACGTGCGTTACCCATCAGCGGTGCCGTGACGGGCGCGAGCGCCGCGGGCGGCAGGCCCGCGATCACGCAATCGAAATCCACGCCCCGTTGCATGGTGCGCGTGCCGGTCTGCACGGTACACCACGGGTCTTCAAAATCCACTCCCGGCTGTTCGCCGCCCTGCAATTGCCCCCACAGCGGTCGAGACGGCCAGCAATCCCAGTGTTTGCCGTCGGCGAACGTCACGCGCGTCAAAGGGTCGTAGCCGGCAATGGGAAGCGCCTGCCGGGTCAACGCAATGCCGTCGATGGCCAGGCCATCGGCTGCCGGACGCAGCGCCGCGACGCGCTGAAAGAACTCAAACGTCACGCCGCGCGCGCGCAGCGTTTTGTAGAGCGGCGTGAAAATGACATCCCCCATCCCCGCGCGCATCCTCCACAGCGGCGCGTCCTTGTAGGTGAAGGCCATGCGAAGGGTGAGCCGCAGCATGGCGCCGGCGGCGACGCGCCCGTTGCGCGGGTCGGACGAATCGCCGTTGACGTAGGCAAACGCCAGATCGTAAAGGCCCATGATGGGGGCGGCATGCACCGAGGATTCGGCGGCGCCGTGCGCTTGCAGCCAGTCCTTGAAATCCGCATCGTTGATGCGCGCGTAGCCCGCCTCGCCATAAGGCAATACGTCGATGAGAAAGCCGATCACGCCCGCGAGGCCGAGGTCGAGCAGCAGCGCCGCGCAATAGAGCTCGAAACGCAGATCGTCCACGATGCCGGCGGCGGTGTCCGCGATACGCTCCAACAGGTGATCGCGCACCCAGCTTTGCAGCACGCGCAGCGTAGCGCACAAGGTGGTGCGATGCGCCTCGATCGTGTAATCGGCGCGCGCTGCAAGATGCTCCGTCAAATCGTCGAGCAGGCGCTCGGCCAAGTGCGCTATCACCCCCAGCCAACTCGAGTGCGCGCGCAAGCGGTCGAGCACGCCTTGCAACGTGTCACGCACCAGCAGTGAAGTAACGTAATGCAATGTCTCGTGCATGTAATCGGTGCCGGGCGCGAGCGCCAGCGGACCGTCGCCCGGCGTGCCCGGAAAGCGCGGGAAATCCAGATTCCACGCGCGCCAGCCGGAGGGGGCATTCGTCCACGGCATCATCAGCGTAATGCGGCGCCGCGGCTCGAAGGCTTTGCGCCAATCGGGGAACGCCGCGCCTGCGTCGGGCGGCATCGCGGCGTACGCGCCCTGTATGGTGTGAAAGGCGTTTTCGTAGAAGCCCATCATCATGTGCAGGCCATGTTCCTCGATGCGCTCGCTCTGCGCGGCGTTGCGCCCGCTCGCGCCCTTGCCGCCGAGCCGCCAGCCCTGGGTGTAGACCGTGACCGCGTAGGTGTCGCGCAGGTGTTGCGTGGCCGACAGCCAGTACGCCGCCGACACGGCACCGCAACCGCCGCCGAGGATGGCGACTTTTATTTTCGAGGCCGGCATGATGATTCCGCTATGTACTACGTGATACTACGTGAAATAAACCGCGGGTCGCGCAAGTTCAACTCCCTTCACCGCAAAGGCGCAAAGAACATCACGCAAAGGAAATGCAACGATGAATTTCTTTGCGTTACCTTTGCGTCTTTGCGGTGATTTTATCGGCGGTTTTGGGAGAATGGATGAACAGATCTCTACCCCTGCATGAAATCCTCGCCCGCGATTTTCGCCGGAAAACCGCACAGCGCGCGGCTTGCGGCCATGCCCGACATCACCGCGGCTTCGACGCAACCGGCGTTGATCGCGGTGCGCGTCCAGTCGCCGGCCAGCACCAGATTCACGAAGCCGCTGTTGGCGGGATCCATCCGCAGGCGATTGACGATTTTGGGCGACAGCACATAGCGTTCGCTGGGATCGATGTTGGCGCGCAGCCATTGCGCGTCCAGCCGCGCGACGCCCTGTACCGCGGCGGGCGCGTGCAGCACGTTCCAGTCCAGCGTCTGCGTTGCCGGATCGGTGGCGGCGGGCCACAGCCAGCGCGCGGAGGTTTGCAGCCATGCCAGCGTTTCGCCACGCAATTGCCGCAACGCCTCGGCGGGAACCTGATGGTCGCTCGGCGGGCGGGTGAGGTAATTGCCTTGCAGCGGGCCGCAGATGTACTGCACGCTCAACGGCGCGTTATCTGGCGGCCACGTTTCACGCGCCAGCAATTGGCTCATGTCGGCCCACACGTCCTGCGGCTCGGGCGCGGCAACCATCGCCGGTTTGCCGCTTGTCCAACCCAGCCCGGCCAGATCGCGTGTCATCCACAGTTGCGCCGATTGCGTCTGGATCGAAGGCAGTTGATCGAGCATGTTGCGCCAGTCCGCGTTAGCGTCGCCCAGCGCGCCGCAGATGAACGGCAGCGCGCCCAGCGAAATGCCGAGCACCACCTGATCCCGAGCGCCGATTTCAAGCGTCCATGTCTCGACGTCCTGCCATGGCGTCCAGCGCGATTCGAGATTGAAGTCACCCGCGCGCAGTGCGTCACCCTCGACGATTTGGCCGTACAGCGGGCGGTCGGGCCAGCATGGGAGACCGGCCACCGTCACCAGCGGCGCATACGTGCCATTTTTCAGATGCACCTGCCGCGACATGCGTACGCGCGCGACGCGCTTGCCGCCATGGTCGAGCTCAAGCGCCGTGACGCGCTGGAAGAACTCGAATGTCACGCCGCGCTTGTGCAGCACCTCATACATCGGCGCCACCACCGCTTCTCCCATGCCTGCCTGCATTTCATACAGCACGTGGCCGCGATACATAAGCCCGATACGCAGCGCACAGCCCAGCGCCACGCCGGCGGCAAAGTTGGGACGGCTGGTGTCGCCGTTGTCAAAAGCAAAACAGCAGTCGTAGAGCGCGCGCACCGGCGTCGAGTAGCGCACCTCGGGCGCCACGCCATGGCGCGTGAGCCACTCACAAAAGTCTTCGTGATCCACCGTGTTCAACCCTTTAAACAGCAGTTGATCGCGCAGAATGCCGATGGCGGCGGTCAGCCCCAGATCGGCAATAATCCACGCGCGGCGAAACGTCTCGCTCTCGGTTGCGTTCAGGGTAATGCGCCGCGCCGCCCACGTACGAAAACCGTCCAGCCGGTTGGCGATCCAGTCGTGGCGCCGGTCTACCTCGTGCAGCGCGATATCGGCGCCCATGGATTCCATCAGTTTGATGATGCCGGAGAGAATGTCGGCGCGCGCGAAATCCTCGGCGCTGTCCGCCACGTTGCCGAGCCAATCCGGCAGGTCGATGCCGGCATGTTCGGACGCCGGCACGTGGTGTAGCCAATCTTCGGTATGACGGGCGATGAATTTGAGCAGATTGGTAAGCACTTCCCACGGCGTATCGATAGGATCGCCCATGCCCGGCGCGCCGCCGAGATTGGGGAAAGTCAGCGGCCAGATGGACCAGGAGGGCCAGGAGGGCCCGCCGCCCGCCGCCTGCTCCAGCATGGGCACGTAATCGTGCGGCTTGAAGGCGGCGTCGAAGCTCGCCAGCGGCGCGCCGGGCGGTCGCGCGAGTTCGGGGTATATGGCGCGCAGCAGCGCACAGGCGTTTTCGTAGAAGCCGAACCACACGTGCAGTCCGTGCTCCTCGATGCGATTGCCTGCCCGCGGATTGCGGCTGCTGGCGGCCTTGCCGCCGAGCCGCCAGCCGGGCTGGTAAATCACAATGTTGTAGTGCTCGCGCCAATCAGCGCGAGCGGTCAAAAAACAGGCGGTGGCGAGCGCGCCCACGCCGCCGCCGAGGAGGTGAATTGTCTTGGAATCCGGCATGAACGGATTGTGTCACAGGTCGGCCAATAAGGGATAATGGCTAGAGGCGTTGAAAATGCACTAAAATGTTTACGGCATGCACGGTGCGTGCCGATTACGCAACCCACGGGAGATGGCGATTTCCAAGGCCCCGAACCAGACCGCGCAGCAGGCATCCTCCGCATCCACCGTGCCGTCCGCGCGCCGACCGCGCCAGTTCAATGAAGAGCATTTCATTGAATGGTTCCAGTCGGTCACGCCGTATATCCATGCGTTTCGCGGACGCACGTTCGTCATCGCGTTCGGCGGCGAGGTGTTGTCCGAAGGTAAATTTGTCGGCCTGAATCATCACCTGAATCTGCTTGCCGCGCTCGGTGTGCGGCTGGTGGTGGTGCATGGCGCGCGCGCGCAGATCGACGGCAAACTCAAAGAGATAGGCCACAAAACCAGCTATGTGCGAGGTTTGCGGGTAACCGACAATGTGACGCTCGCCATCGCCAAGGAGGCCAGCGGGCGGCTGCGCGTGGAGATCGAAGCGCTGTTGTCGATGGGCCTGCCGAATTCGCCGATGGCGGGCGCGGATATTCGCGTGTCGAGCGGCAATTTCGTCACCGCCAAGCCGATCGGCATTCTCGATGGCGTTGATCTGCAACACACCGGCGAGGTGCGTAAAATCGACGTGGCGGCGATCCGCGACCGGCTCAACTTCGGCGAGCTGGTGCTGCTGTCGCCGCTGGGCTACTCGGCCACCGGCGAAATTTTCAACGTGGCGCTGGAAAATGTCGCGGAATCGGTAGCGGTGGCGCTGGGCGCGGAAAAATTGATATTCATGATGGATCGCCCCGGTGCGACCAACGCGCGCGGGCATCTATTGCGCGAGCTTACCCCGACGCAGGCGCGCAAACTGCTGGCGCGCAAGGATTCCACGCTCGATGGCGACGCCAAATTCTATTTGCCGTGCGCGGTGCGCGCGTGTGAACAGGGCGTCAAACGCGCGCACCTGATTTCGCGCCATACCAACGGTGCGTTGTTGCAGGAATTATTTACCCATCAGGGCGTGGGCACCATGGTCGCGCCCGATCCGGTGGAAAAACTGCGCGACGCGAAAATCACCGATATCGGCGGCATTCTGCGGTTGATCGAGCCGTTGGAAGCCGATGGCACGCTGGTCAAGCGCGGCCGTGACCTGCTGGAAATGGAAGTCGGGCGTTTTGCCGTGCTCGATCGCGACGGTATGATTATCGGCTGTGCGGCGCTGTATCCATTTGCCGAGGAGCGCGCGGCGGAACTGGCGTGCCTGGTGGTGCATCCCGAGTTTCGCGGGCGCGATGCCGGCGAACGTCTGCTGGAGGCGATGGAGCAGCGCGCGCGCCGCCAGCGGCTGAAAAAATTGTTTGTGCTCACCACGCGCGCCGAACACTGGTTTGTCGAACATGGTTTCGCGGAGGTCGATGTGGACGAACTGCCGGCGCAAAAACGCGGCATGTACAATTATCAACGGCGTTCGATTGTGCTGACCAAACGCCTGTAACCGATGCCGCCCGATAAGCCCAAGCCGCCGCACGATGCTCCCGCGCAGGGCGAACACGCGCGCCTGCGGGCGATACTCGGCGCGATGGATATCGGCATCCTGCTGGTGTCCGCGGACGGCCTCGTCGCCTATAGCAATCCGGCGTTTTCACGCATCTGGATGCTTGCGCCGGGAGCGCCCGTGGTGGGCGCCGATCCGGTGAAATTGCTCACGGCATCCGGCTGCACGCTGGCGCGGCCCGCGGAGCATGCGCGGCGTTTGTTGCAGCCGCCGTTGCCGGGCGAGCCGCACGTGGGGCTTGAATTGCCGATGTCCGACGGGCGCATGGTGACGCAACAAAGCAGGGTGGTGGTGGATGCGCTGGACAAGACGGTGGGGCGGATGTGGCTGTTTGAAGATGTCACCACCGCGCGGCGCAACGCCGATCAACTGGTGTATCTCGCCGAGCGCGACGCCTTGACGGGCCTTTACAACCGGCACCGTTTCAACGAGGAAATGGGCCGCATGGTCGCCGAGGCGCAACGCAGTTCGGGCCGGGTGGCGTTAATGTTTTTTGATCTCGACGGCTTCAAATACATCAACGACACCTTTGGCCATCGCGCCGGCGATGCCATGCTGATCCGCGTGGCGGGCGAGGTCAGCGGCCAGGTGCGCCGCAATGAAATTTTCGCGCGGCTGGGCGGCGACGAATTCGCCATCCTGGTGCCGGACATTTCCGACGAGACGCTGAAAATCCTCGCGGAACGGATTACGCGCTCCATTGCGGGCGTGCGCTTTCAATTCGAGGGGCAGAGTCTGCACCTGACGTGCAGTTGCGGCATCGCCCTTTACCCCGACCACGCGCGCAACACCGAAGACCTGATGGCGCGCGCGGACGCCGCGATGTATCAGGCGAAAGAGGCGGGCAAAAACACCTGGCGCATCCATCAAACCAGCCTGAGCGATTCGCAGCGCATGGAGATTCAGATGCCGTGGAATGCGCGCATCACGCACGCGCTGGAAAATGATTTGCTGGAACTGCATTTTCAGGGCGTCTATGCCGCGCCCGATCGCGTGCTTGGTCATTTTGAAGTGCTGGTACGCATGCGCGACAAGGACAACCGGGACAATATGATCCTGCCCGGCGAGTTCATCCCGGCAGCCGAAAAATCCGGCAAGATACTCGACATAGACCGTTGGGTATTGAGCCGGTCGATCAAGCTGCTGGCCGAAGTCAGCGCCATCCCGGCGCTGGCGGTGAATGTTTCCGGGCGGTCATTGGACGACCCGACGCTGCCGCTGTTCATTGCCGACGAGTTGCGCCGGCGGGGCGTGCCCGCGCAACGCCTGATGGTGGAGCTGACCGAAACCGCGGCGGTGTCCGACCTGCATGACGCGCGCCGCTTTATCGAGGCGTTGCAGCAGACCGGATGCGGCGTGTGTCTTGACGATTTCGGCACCGGCTTCTCGTCGTTTGCCTATCTCAAGCATTTGCATGTGGATTCGATCAAGATCGATGGGCTGTTTATCCGCGCCCTGCCACAGGACCCGGACAACCAGTTATTCGTCAAAGCCATGGTTTCGATCGCGCGCGGGTTGCACAAAACCACCATCGCCGAGTGCGTGGAGGACGAAGAAACCCTGCGGATGCTGGCGGCGTTCGGTGTGGATTATGTGCAGGGTTATCATCTTGAAAGGCCGCAGTCCGAGCAACCCATGCTCAAGACCGTGCGTAGCCTGCGCGGCACGCTGGAGGCGCCGCCCAAGCCCTGATCCGCCGCCCTGCCAAACACGGATTTTTGGTCCGCGGGTTATTTATTAATCGTTTAAAATCAAATACTTACAATGTGAGGTTGGCGATGCCGAGGATGGTCAAATGTATTAAACTGGGGCGCGAAGCCGAAGGACTCGACTTTGCGCCGTATCCAGGCGAACTGGGCAAGCGGATATTCGATAACGTGTCCAAGGAGGCGTGGAAACAATGGCTGGAACAGCAAAAAATGCTGGTCAACGAAAACCGTTTGAGTCTCGCGGACAAGAAGTCGCGTGATTATCTGGCGCAGCAAATGGACAAGCACTTTTTCGGCGGCGGCGCGGATGCCGCCGAGGGGTACGTGCCGCCCGCGAAACAATAACGGCCCATCCGCGCCGTTTCGCGCACCGGTGCGGCCATGAGCAAGGCGCGGCTGGCGCCGGAACTGTTCCTGAATCGGGAGCTTGGTCAACTCGCGTTCAATCGCCGCGTGCTGGCGCAAGCGCAGAACGCGGCCACGCCGCTGCTGGAGCGCCTGCGATTCCTCTGCATCGTCAGCAGCAATCTCGATGAATTTTTTGAAGTCCGCGTGGCTGGCCTGCACGCGGAAATCGAGGCGGGCATCTCCGCCGACGGCCCCGACGGCATGCCCATCCTGCAGGTGTACGAGCGCGTGGCGCACGAGGCGCACGAACTGGTGGCGGCGCAATACCGGTTGTTCAACGACGACATCACGCCCGCGCTCGCGAAGGAAGGCATACGTTTTCTGCAGCGCGCCGATTTCACCGCCGCGCAAGCGGCGTGGATCAAGGACTATTTCCTGCGTGAAGTGATGCCGGTGTTGACGCCCATCGGTCTTGATCCGTCGCATCCGTTTCCGCGCGTGCTCAACAAGAGCCTGAATTTCGCCATTGAACTTGAAGGCAAGGACGCGTTCGGGCGCAATTCGGGCATCGCCATCGTGCAGGCGCCGCGCGTGTTGCCGCGGGTCATCCGGCTGCCGAAGGACGTGGCGGGCGCCGAATACGATTTCGTGTTTTTATCATCGATCATGCACGCGCACATGTCCGATCTGTTCGTCGGCATGAAGGTTATCGACAGCTACCAGTTTCGGCTGACGCGCAACAGCGACCTGTTCGTGGACGAAGAAGAGGTCAAGGATCTGCGCGACGCCCTGCGCGGCGAATTGCCGCAACGCCAGTTCGGCGACGAAGTGCGGCTGGAGATTACCGCCAACTGCTCACCGCAGATCAGCGACTACCTGCGGGCGCAATTCAAGCTGGACATGGAAGACGTGTACCGCGTGGATGGCCCGGTGAATCTGGTGCGGTTGATGAGCGTGCCCGACGGCGTGAACCGGCCCGATCTCAAATTCCCGGCGTTCAAGGCGGGCGTGCCGGCGCGCGTTGAACACGCCGCCGGCATGTTCGACGCGATTCGCGAGGGCGACATCCTGTTGTATCACCCGTTCCAGTCGTTCCAGCCGGTGATGACGTTTTTGCAGGAAGCCGCGCGCGATCCGCGGGTGGTCGCCATCAAGCAAACGGTGTATCGCACCGGTGCGGAGTCGGAGCTGATGGAAATCTTGATTGCCGCGGCGAAAAACGGCAAGGAAGTCACGGTAATCCTGGAACTGATGGCGCGCTTTGACGAAGAGGCCAATATCAACTGGGCGCAACGCCTTGAAGACGCCGGCGCGCACGTGGTCTACGGCGTGGTCGGGCACAAGACGCACTGCAAGATGCTGATGGCGGTGCGCCGCGAGGAAGGGGCGTCCGGCAGCACCGGAAGTTACCTGAGGCGTTATGTGCATTTGTCCACCGGCAACTATCATCCGCGCACCGCGAAGCTCTACACCGACATGGGTCTGTTTACCTGCAACGACGAGATCAGCGCCGATGTGAACGACGTCTTCATGCAGTTGACCGGCCTCGGGCGCGCCAGCAAGTTGAAGCACCTGTGGCAGGCGCCGTTTACGCTGCACAAACAGATTCTGCGCGCGATCCAGCATGAAGCCGCGCATGCCGAAGCCGGTCGCGGCGGGCGCATCATCGCCAAGATGAACGCGCTGGTGGAGCCGGAGGTGATCGCGGCGCTGTATGCCGCGTCAAAAGCCGGTGTGCAGATCGACCTCATCGTGCGCGGCGTGTGCGCGCTGCGGCCCGGCGTGACGGGCGCTTCGGAGAATATACGCGTGCGCTCCATTGTCGGACGTTTTCTCGAACACACCCGCGTGTTCTATTTTCACAACGGTGGCGAGGAAAACGTCTACCTGTCGAGCGCCGACTGGATGGGACGTAATTTTTTCGGCCGTGTGGAAATTTGTTTTCCGGTGCTGGATCCCAAATTGAAGCAGCGGGTGATCGACGAAGGGCTGACCCTCTATTTGGAGGCCGAAGCGCAGGCCTGGATCATGGATCAGAATGGCGAATATCACGCGACCGCCAGCGGGGCCAAGCATGCCGGGGCACAGCAAGCACTGCTGGCCATGCTTGCCCGATCCGGCGCGGCGTGATCTCATGAGCCGCGGACGCCGCCGGTTTGGCGTGATGCGTCTCCCTCGTAATTTGCCATTCGTAATTCGTAATCCGTAATCCGTAATTCGCGATCCGCGATCCCTGACAAAGCGTGAGGGTATCCATGTCACTGACCCAACGTCCGGTGAAGCATTCTCGCGAACCTGCGCGGGCCGCTGGCGTGGCCCTGGCGCCGGCGCCAGTGAAGTGGCGTCCCGTCACACCGGCAAAGCACGCTTGCGCGAGTGACGTGTTCGCCGCGAATATGTTCGCGCTGCTGGAGCAGATGTGCGCCAATCAGCCCGGCGCGCTGGCCGGGGAGGATCCCGAATACCTTCATCAATTGCGCGTCACGGTGCGTCGGCTGCGCGCGATCCTGTCGCTGTATTCCGGGCTGCTGTGCAAGCGCCGGCGCAAGGCCGTGGTGCGCGAACTCCAGTGGTTGTCGCGTGCCCTGGGCCCGGCGCGCGATGCCGATGTCTTCGTCACGGAGATCTGGCCGCCCTTGCGCGAGGCGCTGGGTGTAGGCCCGCGCACGGAGGCGCTGGATAGGGCGTGGCACCGGCTGCAACGTCGCGCCGCGGCGGCGGCACACCGCGCACTGGCGTCGCAACGCTATCAGCGCCTGATGCTGCAACTGGCGCGGTGGATTGCGCAACCCTCCTGGCGCGGTGACGCGGGCGGTCAACGGCGCGCGAACCGGGATCAACTGGCACGCGGCTTCGGGCGCATCGAACTGGGGCGGCGCACGGATCGCGTGCGCAAGGTTGGCCGCGCACCCGGCACGCTGGACGCCGAGGCGTTGCACCGGCTGCGCATCGATATCAAGAAGCTGCGTTACATGATGGATACGCTGAGGCCGTTGTTTAACCGCGCGCGGGTGAAAAAAATGTTGGCAACGTTGTCGCGCTTGCAGGACATACTCGGCGACCTCAACGATATCGAAGTGGCGGAGCAAAAACTTGGCGCGGCGCTTTCAACGGGTGATTCTGTTGATGCGAATCAACTGCGTGAGCGGTTTACACGGTGGCGGGCCTTGCGCCGCAAAGGCCTGAAGCGCAAACTTCAACAGACGTGGCGCGCGTACCGGCGCGCCGACACATTCTGGTGAACTCACGATAAACCATGGAACTCATACTCTGGCGACACGCCGAGGCAGTGGACGGCTATCCCGACGCCGAACGCGCGCTAACCGCGAAAGGCGAGCGCGACGCCAAGCGCATGGCCAAGTGGCTGAATGAAAGACTGCCTGACGATGCGGTCATCCTCGTTAGTCCTGCGTTGCGCACGCAGCAGACCGCCGGCGCCTTGCAGCGTAAATTCACCTCCGTCGCCGGCATCGGCACCGGCGCAGAGCCGGCGGACCTGCTCAAGGCCGCGCACTGGCCGCGCGCCGCGCACACCACGCTGATCGTCGGCCATCAACCCACGCTGGGATGTGCGGTGTCGCTGCTGTTGACCGGGGCGGCGGATGACCTCAGCGTCAAAAAAGGCGCGATCTACTGGATCACGGGTCGCCAGCGGGGCGGGCGCGTGCAGCCGGTGCTGCGTGCGATGATGGCACCCGACATGCTTTGAGCTCACGGGAGAACCCTCATGTTTGATTCCGCCAATCTCGATCACAGCGTCAGCAAGGAAGCGTTCAAACGCGAGGCCTCCCAACTGCGTGTAGCGTTGCTCAACGCCCAGTACGACGTCAAGGAAAACGGCAAATTTCCGGTGGTGATACTCATCGCGGGCGTCGAAGGCGCGGGCAAGGGCGAAACCGTCAATCTGCTTAACGAGTGGATGGACCCGCGCCACATTCAAACCCATGCGTTTGGCGAGATGTCCGACGAAGAGCGTGAACGCCCGCTGATGTGGCGCTATTGGCGCGCCCTGCCGCCCAAGGGAACTCTCGGCATCTTTTTCGGCGCGTGGCACACCCTGCCCATCGTGCTGCGGGTGCAGGGTGCGCTCTCCCGGCGCGAACTGGGGAAATACACCGGCGAGATACAGCGCCTGGAGAAAATGCTCTCGGACGAAGGCGTGCTGCTGGTGAAATTCTGGTTTCACCTGTCGAAAGACCAGCAGAAAAAAACGCCTCAAGGCGTTGGAAAAAGACCCCAAGACCGCCTGGCGCGTGACCGATATCGAGTGGAAGTATTTCAAGCTCTACGACAAATTCATCACGGTGTGCGAGCCGTTTTTGCGCGAGACCTCCACCGGCGAAGCGCCGTGGATCGTGGTGCCCGGCATGGATGCGCGCTACCGCTCGCTCACCGTGGGGCGGCATCTGCTTGCGGCGATGCGCGCGCGTCTGGACGCGAAGGCAGCGAAGGCGGCCAAGCTCGGCGTCCCAGCGCTGGCATTGCCGCCGGCGGACAAACCGAACGTGCTGCGCGCGCTCAAGCTCGATCAGCCGATGACGCGCAAGCAATACGACCGAGAACTCGACAAATGGCAGGGCCGGCTGAATTTTCTGACGCGCGACAAGTGCTACAAAAAATTATCCGTGATCGCCGCGTTCGAAGGCAACGACGCCGCCGGCAAGGGCGGCGCGATCCGCCGCATCACCGGCGCGCTCGATGCCCGGGGTTATCAAAACGTCTCGGTGGCCGCGCCCACGCAGGAAGAACGCGCGCAACCGTATCTGTGGCGCTTCTGGCGGCATATGCCCCGCACCGGGCGCATCACCATTTTTGACCGCACCTGGTATGGCCGCGTGCTGGTCGAGCGGGTGGAAAAATTTTGCACCGACGCCGACTGGATGCGCGCCTACACCGAGATCAACGATTTCGAACAGCAACTGAACGAACACAACGTGGTGCTGGTGAAATTCTGGCTCGTCATCAGCAAGGAGGAGCAGTACAAACGCTTCAAGGCGCGCGAGGAAGTGAGCTTCAAACGTTTCAAAATCACCGAGGAAGACTGGCGCAACCGCAAAAAGTGGGACGCCTACGAAACCGCGGTATCCGACATGGTGGATCGCACCTCCACCGCCACCGCGCCATGGACGCTGGTTGAAGCCAATAACAAATATTATGCGCGGATCAAGGTACTGAAGACGATGGTGGTGGCGATAGAGGATGGGTTGCGGCGGGTGGGCGCGAAGGCGTAAAGGTTGCTGGCTGCATCCGTCTGGGGCGTAACGCAACCCAGCGTCTTCACCGCAAGGGTGTTACCCGTACGCGCGTTGCGCGGCGAGTGCGCTATCAATGGCGCGTTGCCATTCATCGCGCCCCGGAATGCCCGACGCGAATGCATCGAGCAGCGCGACCACCAAGGCCCGCGTCTTGGTATCAAAGGCGAATACTTCGGCGCTGCGAAATTCGCCGGCCTGCGACATCA
>JANPOH010000306.1:0-1598 GCA_031427895.1 Betaproteobacteria bacterium | reverse complement strand
AAGCGAATACGCAACCGCGCTTGAATTGGAGTCCCCTGCGAACGCGGCTGTCGCAAAGGGCATCAACGACGAAATTGCGTCTCAAGAGCGCACCCGCGCGTTGATGTTGGCCGAATCCATCAGGACGGCCGAAACGGATGCGGCACGCGCCGCGCGGCTTGCCACTTTCGATCAATCGGCACTGGCCGTTGTTGCGAAAATACGCGAGCGGGAAACGGCGGAAGTAAGTGCGCAATTACGCGCTGACGCTGCGCCGATTGTGCAGCAGGGCGATATCGTTGACGCGCAACGCGCCGTTGCGCAAAGCACCGAAAGCGCCGCACAAGCGCCTATCCCGATTAATCTGAGGGGCGAGGCGGTCGCGCCAAAAGTCATCATTTTAAAGCGCCCCATTGTTGAGGCGGAGCTACCCGCCGTAATACGCAGGCGATTCATAGTTAGCCAGCAACAAGACAGATTGTTCGACAAAGGCAAAACAGATTTCACGTTTCGTGACGGTGCGAATCAAGGCGAAATAGCATTTTCCGACGTCGGCAAACAGCTTGTGACTACGCGGCACGATAAAGAAACCATAGCGATGATGCTGGACGTAGCCAAGGCAAAAAATTGGACAGAGATTACGCTGAGTGGCACGAATGAATTTCGGCGGCAAGCGTGGATTGATGCGAATCGGGCAGGCATTGAAGCGCGCGGCTATGAGCCGAACGAGAGGGATAACGCCTTGCTAAGAGAATTGCAGAAACTCGAATCGCAAGAAAATCGCATCGTCGAGGCAGGCCGCAGTCAGGTCGCAGGCATCGTACCGGCATCGGCTGGTAAGCACGTAGACGGTGACGATCTCACGCCCAAGGCGCGACAAGGATTGCAGGACGCCAAAGCGATGTTAGTGGCAAAAAATGTGTCAGACAAATTTATCGACGCAACGATGGCGGAACTACGGGAACGCGTACAACGCGAACAGGTATTCGTGGGCAAGGTCATCGAGCAAGGGGCTGCGCCATACCAGTTTGTGGAAGGCAACAACGCCAGCAGTTACGTGAAATTGCAGACCGTGACCGGCGAACAAACCGTGTGGGGTAAGGAGATTCAAAAATCCCTGAAAGATGCGAATGTGAAGCCGGGGGATGAAATAGCACTGAGAAAAACGGGTTCGCAAAGCGTGTCCGTGAAAGATGGGGCGCCGGACGGATCCGCAAGGAAAGACGCGTTACGCAACCAGTGGGTACTCGTCGTCCGGCACGCAGAACACTTCCCGCCGTCCAAGAGCGCCGCGCTGTTGCCCTGCCCCGCCCGAGTCCGTCAGCAGTTCGCGCCGCTCGACGATCAGCGGTGAGTCACTTTCGAGAATCTCAACCGGCGTGTTGGCTCCGTTGGCCGGGAAGATGAAACACCCCTCGCCATCGCGCACCCCGCCCGCGCCGAGGCCGCCGCCGCGAATCAGCACCGCGTGAAACGGCTGCCCGTCCCTGCGCCGCCCGTAAAACACCTGCATTGTCGCCGGTGTGCCGCCACTTCCGGCCACGACTCGATCTGGCAACGCCTGCGCCAACGCGCGGTAAATCACTTCCGCCATGAAGTGGCCGATCTGCATCCGCGCT
>JANPOH010000305.1:0-12281 GCA_031427895.1 Betaproteobacteria bacterium | reverse complement strand
CCTGGGGCTTTTTGCATTCCAGATCCCGCGGAACACGTTGCACGATGCACGATGCACGATGCACGTTGCACGCCTCGCGCGCCACGCGGCGCTACTTTGCCGCGAACACCGGCGCATCCGTCCACGGAAATTGCATCGCGGTAACGCCGTCTTTCAGCTCAACCATCGCCGCCGCCACCTGCGCGGGGTCGCCGCGCGCGCCGAGTTCGATAAAGCGTTCCGGCTGCACGCGCGGCAGGCTGAAAATTTTCAACGCGGGGAATTTCCCCTGCACCGTCCGCATCAAATCGATCAGCAGACTCTCGCCCGCCTCGCGCACGATGATCGCCGCTTCGCCGATGCGATTGGCGTCGAATAAATGGCTGTAGTGCGTATCCAGCACCCACTGCATCATCGGCCAGGCCATCTGCGGAAACCCCGGCAAAAAATAAATATTGCCGTAGTTAAAGCCCGGAATGCGGTTAAACGGATTCGGTATGATTTTCGAGCCGACAGGGAACGTGCCCATCTCCAGCCGCTGCGGCGTGACGCCTTTGGGGTCGTCAATAAAGCGCGCGCGGATTTCGCTTTCGGCATCGGGGTGCAGATTCAGCTCGACGCCCGCAGCCGCCGCCGCACACTGGCGCGTGTGATCGTCCGGCGTGGCGCCGATGCCGCCGAAACTGAACACCACCTCGGGCAGGGTCAGCGCGCGCGTCAAGCCGGCGGTAATCAGCGGCGTGTCGTCGCCCAGATACTGCGCCCACGCGAGCTCAAGCCCGCGCGACGACAGCGCCTCGATGAGTTTCGACAGGTGCTTGTCCTGCCGCTTGCCCGACAGGATTTCGTCCCCGATGATGATTGCGCCAAATTTCATTATGATTCCGTTGAGAGCGTGGTGCTGGGCGTGGGGCGTGCGGTGTTGGGTGTGCTGCATCAGGCGCGAAAGTCACCCGTGGCGAGGGGTTACGCCTCACCCCTCACGCCTAACGCCTCACGCCCACCGCCTAACTGCGGATATAGCTTTCAAGCTGCTTGATGGTTTCTTCGCGATCGGCGATGACCTCTTTGACCAGATCGCCTATCGACAGTACGCCGACGAGTTTGTCGGCGTCGACCACCGGCAGATGGCGTATGCGGTATTGCGTCATCAACGCCATGCAGTCATCCACCGTTTGCGTCGGCCTGACCGTAATCACACGTTCGGTCATGATCTCGCGCACCAGCGTGGTATGCGACGAGCGGCCATGCAAGATAACTTTGCGCGCATAGTCGCGTTCGGACACCACCCCGGCCAGCCGCTCCTGCTCGAGCACCACCAGCGCGCCCACGCCTTTGTCCGCCATCAGCTTGATCGCGTCAAAGACGTTGCTGCCCGGGGCTACCGCGTAAATGACCGAACCCTTGGTTTCCAACAACTGCCGCACTGTTTTCATCGCTGCCTCCCTGCCGGTTATGTGGATGGCTTACCACGAAACACCCGGCAATAGTGTAGCCCCGTTCCTGGCGCGAAGAAAGCGGGGTTATTTTGGCGCGGCGGCGATGGCATCCGCCATCCACACGATGTTTTGCGCCATGCGTAAATTGGCCATGTCGATCAGGCGCCCGTCGATCTGCACCGCGCCGCGTTTTTCACGCGCGGCCTCGGCCATCACCGCCAGCACGCGGCGCGCGTCAGCCACCTCTTGCTCGCCGGGACTAAATGCCTGATTCGACGGCGCAATCTGCGACGGATGGATCACCATGCGCCCGGCAAAGCCCATCGCCGCGGCACGTTTGGTCGCCGCCGCAAAACCAGCGGTATCCTTGATATCGCCAAACGCGCCGTCGAGCGGGCGCAAGCCATGTGCGCGGCACGCCGTCACCACGCGGCTCTGCGCGGCGTGCCACGGGTCGGTTTGCGTGTAGCCGCGCTGCCCGGACGCATCGGCATCGCTCAACACGCCGTGATCGGGGTGCAAGCCGCCGATGGACGTAGTACGCATCCGCAGCGACGCGGCCAGATCCCCCGCGCCGAAAACCATCGCCTCAAGACGCCTGGAGGATTGCGCGATGGCGTCCACGTTAGTCAGCCCCAGCGCGGTTTCGATCAGCGCGACGAAACCAATGTGCCGGGTGCGCGCCGTCGCCTGCTCGATCTGCGTCACCAGCATATCCAGCGCGTAGATATCCGCCGGCACGCCTGCCTTGGGCATCATAATCATGTCCAGACGCGGGCAGTTCTCGACAATGTCGATCACGTCGCGATACATGTACTGCGTGTCGGCGCCGTTGATACGCACGCTCATACCCTTGTTACCCCAATCGACTTCGTTCAAACCCTTGATCACGTTCGCGCGCGCTTTTTCCTTGTCGCCCGCGGCCACCGCGTCTTCAAGATCAAGAAAAATCACATCCGCCGCCGAGCGCGCGGCTTTTTCAAACAGCGCGGGCGTCGATCCCGGCACGGCAAGTTCACTGCGGTGCAGACGGGCCGGAGCGCCCTGTGGCTGGGTGAAACTCATATTATTAAATACCCCATAAAATCATACAGTTAAAAACCATCCGCCTACTTTCGACTCAGATTCTCCAGCACGTCGATCAAAATCGACAAGTCGCTTGTACCGTCGCCGCGCCCGATGGCGGCATTGATATGCTGCATCGTCACCGACGCCGCCGGCGCCGCCGCGCCGTGTTCATGCACCAGAGCGAGCGCGATGTTTAAATCCTTGTGATACAGCCTTGTATCGATGCCGTTGGCGAAGTTGCGTTCGACCATGCGTTTACCGAACACCTCGAGCACGCGGCTGGATGCGATGCCGCCCATCAGCACCTCGCGCACCACCGCCGGATCAACGCCGCAGCGCTGGGCCAGCGCCAACGCTTCCGCCGCGCCCTGCGCCGTCACCAGCAGCAGTAACTGATTGCACGCCTTGGTGATCTGCCCCGCGCCGCTGTCGCCGACGCGAATGACGGTTTTACCCATGCACGCGAACAACGGCTTGATGCGCTCGAACACCTCCTGCTTGCCGCCCGCCATGATCGCCAGTGTCGCCTGCTCCGCACCGGCGGGGCCGCCGGACACCGGCGCGTCGAGCATCTCGACGCCTTTTGTCAACAGCGACGCCGCCACCTGACGCGCAACCGCGGGCGCGATGGTTTCCATATCCACCAGCACGCTGCCGGGTTTGATGCCGTGTATCAAACCATCGGCGCCAAGCACGACCTGTTCAACATCGTGCGAATTCGTCACCATGGTAAAAATGACCTCGCACCGCGCCGCCAGCGCGGCGGGCGTGTCGTAACGCTGCGCACCCGCCGCCACCAGTGGCGCCGCCGATTCCGCGCGTCGCGCATAAACGCCCATCGTGTGCCCATGCTTCATCAAATGCAGCGCCATCGGGCGGCCCATGGCACCCAGACCTATAAATCCCAGCTTCATGATTTCCTTGTAGAGAGGGGTGGTATTTATTTAACGATGAAAACAATCCACGGCACACCGCCGGTCGAGTAATTTTTCATCCTTCATCCGCCATCCTTCCGCCTTCCGCATCATGGCGCGGTCATGCACGCCTTCAATAATTTTTCGGCGGCTGCATACTGTTTTTCCAGCTCCGCCGTCAGCGCACGGCAGCCGTCCAGGCTACCGGCTCGCCCCTGGGCTTCAATCTCCCGCGCGAGGGCGCCCACGTCCGTCGCGCCGACGCTGAGACTGCTCGATTTCAGCGAGTGTGCGGCACGCGCCATGCTCTCGATGTTTTCGGCATCGATCGACGCTCGCAACTGGGCGATCTGCGTCGGCGTGTCGTCCAGATAGGATTGGATGATCTGATTAAGAATGCCGGCGGAGCCATCCGGGTCGAGCGAGCGCAACTCGTCCAGCGCGCGCTGATCCAGCCCCGCAGCTACGGTGGCGTCGGTGGCATCATCGGTGCCGGGCATGTCAGCCGCAACCGCGTCCGCGGTGTTTTCCGCGCCCTTCAGCCAGCGCGCCAGCTCCTTGCGCAACGCCGCATGGGTAAACGGTTTGGTTAGAAAGCCGTCCATGCCGGCTTCGCGGCAAATGTCGCGATCCGCTTCCGTGGCATGTGCGGTGAGCGCCACGATCGGCAGGTGGCGCGATGCAATCATGCTTTGATCTTCGAGCGCGCGTATCGCACGAGTCGCCGCGTAGCCGTCCATCACCGGCATCTGGCAATCCATGAGCACCAGGTCGTAGCGGTTTTTCTGCACGGCGTCGAGCGCCTCGCGCCCGTTGCACGCAAGCGTGGCCTCGCAGCCGCACGCACGCAACACCGCCATGATGACCTCCTGATTAACGGCATTGTCTTCCGCCACCAGCACTTGGCCGCTGTAGCGCGCGAATGACGGCACGCCCGCGGACTGCGCCGCAAGCTCCCGCGCCGGCGCGGTTGCATAGCGCAGGGTAAAGGTGAACGTGGCGCCCATGCCGGGCGTGCTGCTGATGCTGATCTCGCCGCCCATCAACTCCACGAGCTGTTTGCTGATCGCCAGCCCCAGCCCGGTGCCGCCATAACGCCGCGACATCGAGGCATCGGCCTGACTGAACGCCTGGAACAGGCGCGCCTGCGCTTCGGGCGCAATGCCGATGCCGGTATCGCGCACGTCAAAGCGCAACAGGTCCGCGCGGACGGCGCAGATATCCACCGCGACCTCGCCGCTGTCGGTGAACTGACTGCATTGCCGAGCAGATTAATCAGCACCTGCCGCACGCGCGAGGGGTCGCTCACGATCATCTCCGGCACATCGGGCCCGATGCGGCAGTTCAGCGCAAGACCCTTGGCCCGCGCGCCCTCGCCGAGCAACTGCAATACCTCGTCCACCGTCTCGCGCAGACTGAAAGCCACCAGGTCAATTTCCAGCTTGCCCGCCTCGATTTTCGAGAAATCGAGTATGTCGTTAATCACATGGAGCAAGGCCTCGCCGGAGCGGCGCACGGTTTCGGCGAAATACCGCTGCCTGGTATCAAGCCCCGTCGCAAGCAGCAACTCCGCCATGCCCAGCACGCCATTCATCGGCGTGCGTATTTCGTGGCTCATGTTGGCCAAGAACTGCGACTTCGCGCGGCTTGCGGCTTCGGCCTGATCCTTGGCCGCGCGCAAATCCTCCTCCAGTTGCTTGCGCGCGGAAATATCGATCAGGGCAGCGACCAGCCGCACCCCCTTGCCGCCGGCCCCCGCGAACACCGTCAGATGCGACTGTATCCACAGCACCTTGCCGTCGGTACGCACCACCCGAAACTCCTGACGGTGCGACCCCGGCGTGTCGATGGCGTGCCGGCGCGCGGCAAGAAAATGCGCGCGATCCTCGGCATGCACCTGATCCTTGAAGAGCGGATATTTGCCGGTATCACGCGGCACGGGGCCGCGCAGCCATTCCGGCGAATCGCTGAAGGTCAAGGTGTCGGTTGGAATATCAAGGTCGAGCACGATCATCTTGGCGGCGGCGTGCGCGATTTTGAGACGCTCGGCGTTGACGCTCAACTTGCGCTCGCTGTCGCGCAACTCCTCTTCGAGCAGCTTGCGTGCGGAAATATCACGCGACACGCAGACGAGGCCAACCACGGCGTCGTCCGCTCCGCGCACCGGCGACTTGATGATTTCGCACCACTGCATGTCGCCGGAGTACGACCAGCGCTCGGCCCGCAACGGCTCTCCCGACGCCATCGCGCGCTCGTCCTCTGCCTCGACAATCGCGGCCTGATCGGGCGAACGAAAATCCCGTACCGTCTTGCCGATAATCTCGCTCGCCGCTATCCCCACCGCTTGCTCCTCGGCGCGATTCACCGCGAGGTAGCGTCCGGCGCGATCTTTCATCCATACGCGATCGAGCGTGCCATCGAGCAGCGCGCGAAAGTGCGTCTCGCTCTCGCGCAGCGCGTTTTCCGCGAGCTTGTGCGCGGTCACGTCGTACGAAATACCCACCATGCGCCGGGCGCGGCCCGCGTCATCGCGCTCGACGACCTTGCCGTGCATACGCACAAAGCGGCGCACGCCGGTGTCGGTATGCATCCAGGCTTGCGTCGAGAACTCCGGCGTTTCTCCGCGCAAGTGCGCGATGACGCGGGCACGATAAAGCGGCGCGTCCTCCGGCGCCACGATAGCCCACAGGCGCGTGGCGTCGTGGCGATAAAAATCGGCAGGATGCCCCAGAAATTCGTCCGTCGCGGACGTAATCAGTATGCTGTTGCGCGCGATATCCCAGTCCCATATCACATTACCCAACTCGGTTAACGCCAGCGACAGCCGGTCTTCGCTGCGTTTTAAATCCCGGCGCGCGGACTCACGCTCGCTCACCAGCGCCGACATGCGTTCGGACAGCGCCTCGATGTTGGCTTCGCCCTGTTCAATGGCGGGTAATTGCGCCTCCGCGAGCAGGCGGTTGGCCGAGGCGCGCAGTGAATCATAGGCGCGCTTGCGGCCCTCGGCTTCGTCGCGCAGCCGGTCGTTGGCGTCAAGCAGCTCTTGGGAACTGATCTCGAGGCTGCGCTGACGCAACGCCAGATCACGGTCGAATTGTTCGTAGGACGACGTGACATCGGACAGAATCGCCGGCAGCGCCACCAACAATGTCGCGGCCTCCGTGCTCAAACCGGCAAGCGTGGCAAGCCCGGCCAGTTCACGCAGGGCTTGTTCAGCCGCATCGTCACTGCCGACGCCGGCCTTGCGTCGCAGTTGTCTGGCTAATAGTTTATGCATTGTCTATCGGTGATGTCTTTACACCCGCCTGCGCGGCAGCCGCGCAAGCTTGCGTATTCATGGCAGCAGCCCATGCGCGGAATGCCATCGCCCGGTCAAACGCTCAGTCACTCAAGCAGGTTATGGTCATGGTTTGATTATGCAGCTTGCACTCCGTCGAACTCACATAGGGGCTGATCTCGCCATTGGAGTAAAAGCCCGTCAGCACCGCCGACGCGCCGAACACCGCGGCAACCGCCTCGACCTCTTCGTCGACCCGACCGCCCATGACCAGTTTGCGACCGACGCAACTGATCAGCAAGGCGAGACACGGATCACCCTTTTTGAACATTTTTTGCGCGGCCATGGCCGCCGCTTCCGCGCCATCAACCAGCGCATTGGTGCTCGCCGTCATCAACCGCAGGTATCCGCCCTCGACGATATCGCCCGCCAGCGTGAGGCTGCCTTGCGCCTCGTCTATACCGAGGATAGTGCGTATGAGTCCCGTTTCGCCATGCACCTTGTCGATCATCGCAAAAGGGAACAGCAGCCCGGAACCCGGCAAGTCGCGGGCGTAGTCGCCAAGGTATTTCTTGTAAATATCCAGCGCCGGCTCGCCGTCGAGTTCGTACAACACATTGGCGCTTGATCGCGTCACCCGCCGCGTGGCGCCGAACGGCTGCCAGCCGCCGAACGAACCATGCGCGAGCTGAATCGCCGTACCGTAAAAACCCACGCCGACGACTTGCCGGTCGCTCATCACCCCGTCGCACAATGTCCAGGTCTTGGTGAATTTCCCGCCATCACCCGCCAGTCCGCCGGTGAGAGTGACTTTTGGCCCCACCGCCTGCGTGAGGCCTTCGATCAGAGCGCTGCCGTTGATGTCAACGCCCGGCCCCAGCACCAGTATCGAATGCAGACCGTCGGCAGCGAGTTTTTCACCCAGCCGTCTGCCCGCGACGGCCGAATCCTCCATCCCGGTCATCGCAACGCTGGCGACGCGGAAATCGGGTTGTCTGAAGCGCACGGCGGTGACCACCAGACTGTCATCGAAGACACCCTCGCTCGATATCTCGCCCGCCGTGGTACAGCCGATCTGATGGGCATCCGGAAACTGCGCGCGCAACAGAGTCGGCAGCGCCGCGTCGGTCATCCGGCTCACCGAGCCGAAAACAATCACCAGATGCGGCTTGATACGCACCAGCGGCGCCAGCGCGCCGGCGTCCGGGGAAGTGCTGTATCGGCATTGTTGTAGGTCCATAATCGCATTCTCTCCACATTGGGCAACGGTGATTAGCTTCGATTTTACCTCTGATATTACCTTCGACATTACCTTTGATGTGCGCTGCACCATACCAAGCGGCGGCATGCCGCTGGCTTATGCCCTTAGGGATAAAATAAAATATCGTTTAAAAACAAATAGTTACATTACGACGCCAGTGCAGCACTGTTCACCCAGTTTGGCGGCGTCTCGCCGTGCAGCGCCGCCACCAGATTTTTCGCCGCCAGCATTGCCATGCCGCGGCGGGTGGCTTCGGTGGAGCTGCCGATATGCGGCGCGAGCACCACGTTTTTCAGCTCTAAAAATGCCGGATTCAGCTTGGGTTCATTCTCGAACACATCGAGGCCGGCGGCGCGGATCGTGCCGTTCTTCAACGCATCGATCAGCGCGCCATCATCGACCACGCCGCCGCGCGTGGAGTTGATGAGGATCGCCGACGGTTTCATTTTCGCAAGCTGCGGCGCGCCGATAAGGTGATGGGTGTCCGGCGTATACGGCATTTGCAGAATGATGAAATCCGCTTGCGACAGCAGCGCATCCATGCTCACGTACGCTGCATTGGCGCGCGCCTCGATCGCAGGCAGCAAGCGTTTGCGGTTGTGGTAAATCACCTTCATGTCAAAACCAGCAGCACGTTTGGCTATCGCTTGACCGATGCGCCCCATGCCGATGATGCCGAGCGTTGCGTGATGCACATCAACGCCCAGCCATTGCTTCAACTTCCAGCCCGTCCATTCACCCTTGCGAATGTACGATTCCACCTCGGTAATGCGCCGCGCCGTTGCCAGCATCAACGCAAACGCCAGATCGGCGGTGCTGTCATCCAGCACGCCGGGGGTATTGGTGACTTTGATGCCGCGCGCGGTGCAGGCGGGCACATCGATGTTGTTGTAACCGACGGCGATATTCGCCACCGCCTTCAATTGCGGCGCGCGGGCGATCAACGCCGCATCAACGCGGTCGGTCAGCGCGCACATCAGTCCGTCTCGATCCGCGAGCTTGGCCGCCAGCGCATCGGGCGTATACGGCACATCGGCCTGATTGCTATCCACGTCGCAGTGTTGCTTCAGATAATCGATCACGTCATCGAAGATTTCGCGCGTGACCACGATGCCAAGTTTCATGCTCATCCTTCCTTTACGGTTTTTTCTTTCCAGATGTTACGGCATCCCGTCTCGCGGATAAACAGCGCGCCGGCCAAGCCGATGACGGCAAACGCAGCCAGCACGGACAGCGCCAGGCGGAAATCGGCCATGGTTGCCAAGGCGCTACCGGCGCCACCTTCGGCGGCGGACACCGTAGCGCTCTTGCTCCAGTCCAGCAGCGCACCCGCCAAGGGCTGTAATATGCCTGCCGCGAGAAACCCGCCGGTATTGGCAACGCTGATAGCCATCCCTGCGTGCCGCGGCGGGTTGACTTCCTTGGCGCAAGACCACGCCAGCGTAAAACCGGGGGCGGCCACCCCCATCAGCACGCACATCGCGAACGTCCATTCGCCCGGCACGCCGATCAGCCACACAACCCACAAAGCCACATACGCCAGCGCCACCCCGATCAACACGGGTTTGCGCCGGCGCAAGGTATCGGACAACCACGCAACGGCAACCGCCGACAACGCCAGGCCGATGATGATGGCGCTGGCGTGCTGACTCGCTTCCACCGTGGATTTGCCGTACACCTGCGTCAGAAACGGCGCGAGCCACAAGCCGATAAAACTCATGTAACTGCCGGACAATCCAAAGCTTACCCAGAATGCCGGCCAGGTGGCGCGGTTACGCATGACCGCCGCGAGGTCGGCGCGCCAGCCGCCGCCGGCATCCACCCGTGCGGAAGACGGATGGTCTTGCGACAACATCCACGTCAACGCGGCCACCGCCATCGACGCCACGCCGATGCCGATGAACACGGTACGCCACGACACCACGGTAATCAGCCACGCCAGCGGAATGGTGGCCGACAGGGCGCCGCACAAGCCGATGAAATTGACCGCGCTCGCCGCCGTGGCGAACTGCCGCTCGCCGAACCATTGCGAACTGATTTTGAGCAGCGCCACGAACGCCACCGACACCCCGAGACCCGCCAGCGTACGCCCGGCGGCAGCGGCAAAGTAAGTGTCGGCCATACCGAACAGCAGGGAGCCCACGCCCGCCACCACGCCGCCCGCGGTCAATACGCGGCGCGGCCCCAGCGTGTCCACCAGCACCCCGGTGGGAATCTGCATCACGGTATAGACGTAGAAATAAGTCGCGGCCAGCGCACCGAGCGCCGCGCCGCTGACGTTAAACGCCAGGGTCAATTCGCCGGCGATGGAAACCGGCGCCACCCGGTGAAAAAACGCCAGCCAGAATGCCGCGCCGCCGAGCGAAAATACCACCCAGCGCAGCCGCGCCTCACCCCTCACGCCTGATGCCTCACGCGCTACTTATACAAGGTCTGCGGCAGCCACATGCCGATAGCCGGGAAAATATACAGCAGCACCACGGCGATCATCTGAATCACCATGAACGGCATCATGCCGAGAAAGATCTGGTTCAGCGTGACATGCGGCGGCGACACGCCCTTGAGATAAAACGCCGCCATCGCCACTGGCGGCGACAGGAACGCGGTTTGCAGATTCAGCGCCACCAGCAAGCCGAAGAACAAGGGGTCGATGCCGAAGTGCGGCAGCAACGGAATGAATATCGGCATGAAAATCACGATGATCTCGGTCCATTCCAGCGGCCAGCCGAGCAGAAAAATAATCGCCTGCGACAACATCATGAACTGTAGCGGCGTGAGGTTCATCGACAACACCCACTTCTCGATCAGATCCTGCCCGCCCAGCAGCGCGAACGCCGCCGAAAAGATCGATGAACCGACGAACAGCCAGCACACCATGGCGCTGGTCTTGGCGGTGAGGAACGAGGATTCTTTCAGTATCGGTCCCACGTCTTTCGCGCACGCGCCCGCGGCGGGCGCAAAACTCGGCGCGTTACCCATGTCTTTCCAGCGCGCATGAAAGCGATAGGCGATGGCCAGCAAAAATCCACCCAGCGACCCGATGGCCGCAGCCTCGGTCGGCGTCGCCCAGCCGAAGATGATGGTGCCCAGCACCGCCAGAATCAACACCGCCAGCGGGAAGAATGATCCCAGCAACATCTTGAACACTTCCAGCCGGGTAAAATTGAAATAGGCATAGAACAACAGCGTTACCGCGACGAAACCACCGATCATTTTCCATAGCCATGTGGGAACCGGCAGCCGCTCGATGGGCGCGGCCTTCTGCTTCGCCGCTGGCGCAGAGGGCGCCTTGGCCGCGGGTGGCAGCGGAGCCACGGCGCCTTTTGCTGTCTCCTGGCTTTCCGCTTGTGCACCCAACTCTTTGGGCGGTTCCTGCACGCCATCGGACGGGGGTTCCGCTAAAGCGCCCGCTTCCTTGGGTGCGTCACCGGTGGGATTTGCGCCGCCCATTTCAACCAAGCCTTCGGTCGACTGCACTGCGTCCGGCAGCGTCGCGTAATGCCAGGTGACGCCCAGCAGCCCCGCGACGGCCAAGGCCGGCAGCAATGCCACCAGCAGATTTCTCAATACCGCGACCGACGGCGCCTGCGCGATTTTTCCACCCACCGCGCTTAACAAGCCGGCTACTGCGTTGCTGCGCCCCGCGCCGGTAATGGCTGTCGCAAACGCGGGCAGCGGCACATAACGATCCTTCTCGGGAAGCGGCGGCGCCAGCGACGGTTTTAATTTTGCCAGTACGATGATGTAACCGATGTAAAGCATCGCCAGCATGATGCCGGGGAAAAAAGCGCCGGCGTAGAGCTGCACCACCGACACCCCCGCGGTCGCGCCGTAAACAATCAGCATCACCGATGGTGGTATCAGGATGCCCAGGCAGCCACCCGCCGTCACCGCGCCCGCCGCAAGCTGTGTGCTGTAGCCCGCGCGCAGCATGGCGGGAAACGCCAGCAGCCCCATCAGCGTGACGACCGCGCCCACAATGCCGGTGGCCGTCGCGAATATCGCACAGGTGACCACCGTCGCCACCGCCAGCGATCCCGGCACGCGCGCGGCGGCCAGATGCAGGCTCTTGAACAATTTTTCGATCAGGTTCGCGCGCTCGACCAGATAACCCATGAACACGAATAGCGGAATCGAAATCAGCACATCGTTGGCCATCACGCCGTACGTGCGCTGCACCATCAAGTCGAGCGTCTTGGTGGTGTCGTAGTTATAGGCGATCCAACGTCAGTGTGGTGTTCGCCGGCCACGATCATTTCTACGAGCGGATCAAGCCCCAGAAGGGCATCGTGCACTTCGTCGTCGGCTCGGGCGGCAAGCTGTCTCCGGGCGACCTCGACGTT
>JANPOH010000304.1:0-5480 GCA_031427895.1 Betaproteobacteria bacterium | reverse complement strand
GGCCTGACCATCTGCGCTCGACAAGTCATCGCCCTTGACCACCGCAATACGTGGTGCTTTCAAGCCCAGTTCATGCGCCAGGCGTTGTATCAGTGCGGCTGCGCCCTCCGCAGAAATTTCGTGAACTCGGCGCTGCCCATGAACACTTCCTTATAGATGGTGCGCTTGGCGAGTTCTTTCCATTCGGGCGAGTCGTGCGCTTTTTTGAGCGCGGTTTCCATCGTCACCACCGCCTCTTTCGGCACGCCGGCGGTGAAGGTAAAGCCGCGGATGGTGCCCGCCGAAATAGGGTAGCCCAGTTCCTGCAGGGTCGGCACGTCGGGCGCTTGCGGCAGACGCTTGTCGGCGGTGATCGCCAGCACGCGCAGCTTTTTGCCATCGACAAAACCCTGGCCTTCACTGAGGTTTTCGGTGGTAAAGGAGGTGTGGCCGCCGGCCACCGAGATGACGGCTTCGCTACCACCTTTGAAGGTAACAAATTTGAACTTCGCGCCGGGCGCATGTTTTTCCATCAGGTGCATCACCATCCGCCCGGTGCCCTGCATGGACGTGGTGGCGCCGACCAGCGTATCGGGCTTGGCGCGCGCGGCGTCCATCAAATCCTTGAACGTCTTGAAGGGTGAATCGAACGGCACCATGATGGTTTGCGGATCAATCGCGAACAGCGCCAGCGGCGTGTAATTTTCAAGGCCGATATTGGTGTCGGACCGGTGCGCCATCGCGAGGATGGTGCCGGTCACGGACATCATCACGTAGGGGTCGCCGCGCTTGGTCTTGAAATAACCGAACCCCACCACGCCCGCGCCGCCGACGCGGTTGTTCACCGTCAGCGCCTGCGGCAAAAATTTATGGCTGCGGATAATTTCCGCCACCGCGCGCGACACCACGTCGCCCCCGCTGCCGGCGGAGGTATGCACGATCACTTCTATCGGTTTGCTGGGATAGGCCTGTCCCGAGCCCGACGAAGCGGGTTGGGCCAACAGGGGTGGCGCGCCCAGCAACAGCACTGCGGTGATAGCGATTTTGATTTGCAGGTTCAAGTTCACGTTACACTCCTGTTGGTTTGATGGATTGAGTGTAACCGGTCTCGCAAACGCACTGCATTCCGCCGCACAATACTTACGTAAGTATTTGTTTTTATTGACTTTTTATAACGAGGGCAATTCATGGAAAACGACACGCTCACACTGGCGGAGGTGCGGCGGATGGCCGCTGACATCGGCCTGACGCACCTCACCGATGAACACATGCAACAGTTGCTGCGCGCCACCAACGCCGCGCATGCACGGCGCGCGGCACTACGCACATTGATGCAAACGCAGGGCATCACCTACGCCGACGAACCGTCGCACGTGTTCCGCCTGGATACGGGAGATCAGCGATGAGTGCGATGAATGATCTGGCCTGGCTCACCGTCGCCGACGCAGCGGACCTGCTGCGTACGAAAAAACTCTCTCCCGTCGAATACGCCAAGGCGCTGATCGCCCGCGCCGAGGCGCACGACAAACACTACAACGCTTATCTGCGCGCCACACCCGATATCGCGCTCGAGGACGCGCGCCGCGCCGAAGCCGAGATTATGCGCGGCGAGTGGCGCGGGCCGTTTCACGGCGTGCCGTACGGGCTGAAGGATATTGTCGATTACGCCGGGCTGCCCACCACCGCGCATTCGAAAATCTTGCGGGACAACGTGGCAAAATCCGACGCGCCGGTGACGCAAAAACTGCGCGCGGCGGGCGGCGTGTTCATGGGCAAATTGTCCACCCACGAATTCGCCATCGGCGGCCCGTCGTTCGATTTGCCGTGGCCGCCCGCGCGCAACCCCTGGAACCGCGATCATTTCTGCGGCGGTTCCTCCAGCGGTTCGGGCACGGCGACGGCCGCCGGTTTTTTGCCCGCCGCCATCGGCACCGATACCGGCGGTTCGGTACGCAACCCCGCCTCGATGTGCGGCGTGGTAGGCATGAAGCCGACTTACGGACTGGTGAGCCGGCGCGGCGTGGCGCCGCTTTCGTACTCGCTCGATCACGTGGGCGCGTTGACGCGCACGGTGCGCGACAACGCGCTGATGCTGGATTTGATCGCCGGGCATGACGCGCTCGACCCCGGCAGCGCCTCGCTACGCAACAGCGTCGCCACCGGCGGCGCGGCTGGCAGCTACGCCGCGCAACTGGGGCGCAACATCCAGGGCGTGCGCGTCGGCGTGCTGCGCCACTTTTACAACCGCGATATGCAGGCCGACGTCGAGATGGCCGCGAGCATCGAAGCCGCGGCAAAACAATTCGCGGCGCTCGGCGCAAGCGTGCGTGAAGTCTCCACCGTGCCGCTCGCCGATTACCTGGCGTGCAACCGCACCATTCTCACCAGCGAGGCGTTCGCCGTGCATGAACAATGGATGCGCGAGCGGCCGCAGGATTACGGCGCGCTCGCCCGCGAGCGTTTAATGGCGGGCGCGTTCGTGCGCGCCGCCGATTACGTCAACGCCACGCGCCTGCGCCGCAAACTCACGGACAGTTTTCATGCGCTGTTCGCGGAGGTGGATGTGATCATCACCACCAGTTCAATGGATCCGGCCTGCCGCATCGACGATCCCAAGGCCGTCGAATACACCTATGCCCGCCAATCACGCGCGCCGTTTAACGTCACCGGCAGCCCGGCGCTGTCCGTGCCCACCGGCTTCAGCAACAGCGGCTTGCCGCTGGCGATGCAAATCGTCGGTAAACCGTTCAGCGAAGCGCTGATTTATCGCGTGGCGCATGCTTATGAGCAGGCGACGGACTGGGTAACGAAGCATCCACAACTGATTTGACAGGAGACAAGATGAATCCACAACAACGCCGCGCCCTCAGCGCTTTTGCCATCGTATCGGGTTTGATTTTGAACGGATGCGCCAACATGCCCAACCCATTGAGTCTGGTCTCGCCCGCGCAAGACGACAGAACCATCACCATCGCCGAACAAGGCAGTTTTTTTGTCGGTGGACGCGAGGTGAAGGCGCCGGGCACTTATGACCCGACGCAAGGCACCGCCAGCACCGACCCCGGACAGAACTTCTGGATGGATCAGATGTATGTGCAGTATCAAATTCCGGCGAACCGGCGCAAATATCCGCTGATACTGGTGCATGGCGGCAGCGGCACGGGCCGCGTGTGGGAAACCACGCCCGATGGCCGCGAAGGGTTTCAATCGCTGATGCTGCGGCGCGGATTTCCCGTATACATCGTCGATTTCCCGCGGCGCGGGCGCGCGGGCTATCCCAGCTTTAACGGGCCGTTCGGCACGCTGGCCGGAAAACCCGTGGTGGAAAACCGCACCGGTCAGGCCGGCGTGCAGTATGCGTGGTCGCGCTGGCGTCTGGGCCCCAAGTACCCGGAGGTATTCCCGGTGCAGCAGTTTCCGATGAACGCGGTTGATTCGTTCATGCAGCACTTGGTACCCACGGTATCGGACGACCGCGAGATCATCACCGATGCCTTGATCAAACTCCTCGAAAAAATCGGCCCGGCGATTCTGGTGACGCATTCGCAGTCGGGCCTGTTCGGCTGGCTCGCCGGCGCGCGCTCGCCGCGCGTGATGGGCATCGTGTCGTATGAACCCGGCTTCGTGTTTGAAAAGGACGCGGTGCCGCCGCCGATACCGTTGTTCAAGGGCACGCAACCCTCAGGCACGCCGGTTTCGCCCGCCGAATTCGGCAACCTCGCGCGCATTCCGCTGCAAGTCGTGTACGGCGACAACATTCCGAAACAACCAATACCCGATCTCGTCGCCGACGGCCGCCGCGCGCAAGTGGTCACCTCAAAATTGTTCGTCGATGCGATCAACCAAAAGGCCGGCGGCAACGCCAGCGTGCTGCATCTGCCCGACGTGGGCTTGTTCGGCAACTCGCACTTCATGTTCTCCGACCTGAACAACGTGCAGGTGGCGGATCAGTTGTCGCGGTTTTTGAATGTGAAGGGGCTGGATATCCGGTAATCGCGGCAGCGCTTAGACGTCGCCCGTAGCCGAACCTTAAAATTTAAGGTTCGCTACGAAATTCGCTTATCCTCACTTGTTCCAGCCTCCACCGTTTAGGCTATGTCCAATCCGTTCTTCGATCACCCGATTCTGAATTCCCCGTATGAGTGCCCCACGCGGCACTGGGAGCTGGATAACGAAGGACAACCGACGCAGTTACTCCTGAGCACGCGCCGCCCTGCAAAGTTCGTCACCCCTGTTCCCAAACCCAAAAAGCGCAAAAAATCCGCCACGCAGGAGGGCTTTGTCTTTGATGAAGGCCAAGGGCTCTCCACCAAAAAACAGGCATACGATCCCACCTCAATCATCAACGAGGTGCGCGGGTATGTGGATACCTGGCGCGCACTGCCCAATCCCAATCAGTGGCAAGTCACGCCGGAGACAGCGCGGCTGCTGCAACATTGGCGGCACCACACGTTTGGCGGCATTCGTCCGTTTTTTTGCCAGATCGAAGCCGTAGAAACCGCCATCTGGCTGACTGAAGTCGCGCCGCACTCCCGCAATGGCAAGCAAGTGCTCGACCAACTGGCCAGCGCCAACCAGGATGCGAATCCCGAACTCATGCGTTTTGCGTTAAAGCTCGCCACCGGCGCGGGCAAGACCACGGTGATGGCCATGCTCATTGCGTGGCAAACCATTAACGCCGTGCGCCGCGCCAACAGCAAAAACTTCACGCGCGGCTTTCTTGTCGTGGCGCCCGGTCTGACCATCAAGGATCGCCTGCGCGTACTCCAGCCGCATGACCCGGACAGCTACTACAAAGACCGTGAACTTGTGCCGCACGACATGCTCGACGACGTGAGCCGGGCCAAGATCGTCATCACCAACTACCACGCCTTCAAGCTGCGCGAGCGTATCGAGCTTTCCAAGGGCGGGCGCCAGTTGCTCAAAGGCCGCACCGGCGATGATCTGCAAACCATGGAAACCGAAGGCCAGATGATCCAGCGCGTCATGCCCGATCTGATGGGCTTGAAAAACATCCTTGTGCTGAATGACGAGGCGCACCATTGCTACCGCGAAAAGCCCGACGCCGACGAAGACGACGATCTGAAGGGTGACGAAAGAAAGGAAGCGGAGAAAAACAACGAAGCTGCGCGTCTGTGGATTTCCGGCCTCGAAGCGGTGAATCGCAAGCTCGGCCTGGCGCGCGTGATAGATCTATCGGCCACGCCGTTTTTTCTCAGCGGTTCGGGCTACGTCGAAGGCACTTTGTTCCCGTGGACGATGAGTGACTTTTCGCTGATGGATGCCATCGAATGCGGCATCGTGAAATTGCCGCGTGTTCCCGTTGCGGAGAATATCCCCGGCGAGGAACTGCCGGTTTACCGCAATCTGTGGGCGGACAAAGGCATCAAAGTGCCGCCGTGTTTCATCATCGTTTGCCAGAACACCGCGATTTCCAAGCTGGTGTACGACTTTGTTTCGGGCTTTCATCGCAAAAACGAAGACGGCACCGACACGCTGAC
>JANPOH010000303.1:0-3201 GCA_031427895.1 Betaproteobacteria bacterium | reverse complement strand
CGATGGCCGGGATATTTTTTGCGTAGCGCATGCACCAACGGCTCCGCGGCGCGCGTTTCGCCGACGGAAACGGCGTGCAGCCAGATCAGCGGCTGTGCGTCGGGCTTCGTGTTGTAGCACCCGAAGCGCTCGCCAATATGTTGCAGATATTCCGGCTGACGGCGCGAGCGCCACCACAGCCGCAGCAACACATACGGCAGCGCGAGGTACAACAGCAGGTTATAGAGGAAGCGCGGCATGGTTATCCCGTGACTTTGTTCCAGGCATCGATCACATCCACCGCGGCGGGCGGCGCGCCTATGCCGCCAAGATTGATCGCACGCGCACGGCCATAAATACCGGTCGCTGCGGGGTCGGTCGCGCAGTAAATGCCCACGGTCGGCACGTTCAGCGCCGCGGCAAAATGCGTGAGCCCGGTGTCCACGCCCACCACGCCTTGTGCGCCAACGAGCAGCGCCGCTAAATCGTCGAGCGCGAGTGTCGGCGGCACAACGATGCCGGAAATCATTGCGGCGAGCTGCTCACTACGAGCACGTTCCACATCGTTCCCCCAAGGAAGAACGCAAATAATATTATTTAAAAACAGATGCTTAGATAATTCTATCCACTGCCTCTCCGGCCATAATTTGCGATCGGCGCTGGTGGCATGCAACAGCACGGCGTAGGGCTGACCCGGTTGGTTGGGTAGCCACGGAAACGCGCGTCGCTGCGCGCAAATGCCGTAATGCACTTGCGGCGGCACGGCATAACCCAAAGCCTGCGCCGCCAAACTGCGATTGCGTTCGACTGCGTGTTGGCCCCACGGCACACGAAAAGTGCGGTCATACAAAAAGCGCAACGGCTCGCGCGAGCTAGGCCAATCCAGTCCGTAACAGGCGCCGCGCGCGGTGCACGCCACCAGCGCGCTTTTGAGCAATCCTTGCGTGTCGATGATCGCGTCGTACTCGCGCTCGCGCAGCGTGCGGAGGAAAGCACAAATTTCGCCGCGCGTAGTCTGATGCAGCAGGGTGCGCCGCCAACGCCGCAGCGCGACCGGTATCACGCCGCGCACGCCGGGATGCAACCGCGCAATCGCGGCAAACGATGCTTCGACTACCCAATCGATTTCGGCGTCCGGCGCGTGGCGGCGGATATCGCTGACAACCGGGAGGTTGTGCACGACATCGCCCAACGAAGAGGTTTTGACCAGCAGGATTCGCGGCATGGGTACAGCGCTTGTACGATTAGTTTGTAGGGTTACTGAGCGTATGTATTTGTTATAATGCGCAAATTGCGCTCGCCTACCGAGGTCAACAGGTTAGCATTCGTGGGCGGAAATGCCTACCTCCACATTCCAATTTGATTTGCTACACACCATGATATTAGTTACCGGAGGCGCAGGTTTTATAGGCGCCAATTTCGTACTCGACTGGATCGCGACGGAAGCAACATCTATCGTCAATCTCGACGCGCTAACTTATGCCGGGAACCTCGGCAATCTGGCGAGCCTGAAAAATGACCCGCGACACCTATTCGTCAAGGGCGATATCAGTGATCGGGCACTGGTTGCGCGGCTACTGACAGAGCACCAACCGAAAGCGATCGTACATTTTGCCGCCGAAAGCCATGTCGATCGTTCAATCAGCGGGCCTGGCGAGTTTGTGCAGACCAACGTTGTAGGAACATTCAGCCTGCTTGAAGAAACGCGTGCGTACTGGTCGGCGCTTGCAGACCCCGCCAAGAACCAATTTCGCTTTCTGCATGTGTCGACGGATGAAGTCTATGGTTCGCTAGGACCGAACGATCCGGCGTTTTCAGAAACCACGCCTTATGCGCCAAACAGCCCTTATGCCGCCTCCAAGGCAGCATCCGATCATCTGGTGCGCGCCTATCACCACACCTACGGTTTGCCGACGGTTACCACAAACTGCTCGAATAACTATGGGCCGTTACAGTTCCCCGAGAAATTAATCCCGTTAATGATCTTTAATGCCATTAGCGGGAAGCCTCTGCCGGTCTATGGGGACGGACTGAACGTGCGGGATTGGCTCTACGTTGGCGATCATTGTGCCGGAATCCGCGCAGCGCTGAATAAAGGCCGCCTTGGAGAAACCTATAATATTGGTGGCAACAGCGAAAAAACCAATCTTGAGGTGATTCACACGCTTTGCGCCATCATGGACGAATTGCGACCGGATTCCGCGCCGCACGCGAAATTGATCCAATTTGTCAAAGATCGCCCGGGACATGACAAGCGCTATGCAATCGACGCTGGAAAAATCCGTAGCGAGTTGGCGTGGACGCCGTCGGAAAAATTCGAAGCTGGCATGCGTAAGACCGTACAGTGGTACCTGGATCATATGGATTGGACTGAAAGCATTACCAGTGGGGCATATCGAGATTGGATCGACCTTAACTATGGAACGCGTTAATCAGGACGACATACGGAATTTACTCACGGCGTTTTATCGGCGAAGCATGCCGGCTTGCACCACATCGGTTATTCGAAAAGCACATTTACCCACGTGACCACAATTCTTCTATTGGGCAAAACTGGTCAAGTCGGCCACGAATTGTTGCGTTCATTGGCGCCTTTGGGAACGCTGATCGCGCCTGGACGCGTTGAACTGGATCTCGCGAACCCGGATTCCATTCGATCCGTAATTTTGGACGCAAGGCCGGATGTTATTGTTAATGCCGCTGGCGTTACGGTTGTGGATGCTGCTGAGGCGCAGCCTGAACTTGCCATGAAGATCAACGGGACTGCGCCCGGCATTATCGCGGAAGCTGCTAAAAGCATTGGCGCACTCCTTGTACATTACTCCACGACCTTCGTGTTTGATGGGACTAAGCACGATCCCTATACAGAGTCCGACACGCCAAACCCCATTAATGCGTATGGCCGATCCAAGCTCGTCGGCGAACAAGCCGTTCAAGCGTGTGGTGGTGATCATATTATCTTGCGCGCAAACTGGACATACAGTAGCCGAAGAATTAATTTTGCATTGAGCTTATTGGAACTTGCACGCTCCCAGACGGAGGTTAGAGTGGTAGATGACCAGATCGGCGCGCCGACCTGGGCGCGTATATACGCCGACACCACTGCAATGATGCTAAAAAATCAGCCTCAGTTGCGTGAAAAAAGTGGCGTGTACAATCTTTCGGCCAACGGGAGATGCACCCGCTTTCAATGGGCTGAACTCATCGTTGAATCAGCCAAGG
>JANPOH010000302.1:0-4254 GCA_031427895.1 Betaproteobacteria bacterium | reverse complement strand
CCTGCAATGAACACGCGCATGCTGTCGCTCAACAGGTCGAACACGCCCTTGAATTGCTTGCCCATGCCTACCGGCCACGTACACGGCACCACCGGCATGCCCAGCGTGCGCTCGATTTCATCCACCAGGTCCATCGGCTCGCGCACCTCGCGATCCATCTTGTTGACGAAGGTGATCACCGGCGTGTTTTGCTGGCGGCACACTTGCAGCAGGCGCAGCGTCTGCGGCTCGATACCATTGGCGGCGTCGATCACCATCAGCGCCGCATCCACCGCGGTCAACACGCGATAGGTGTCTTCAGAAAAATCACGGTGACCCGGCGTGTCGAGCAGGTTGATCACGCAATCGCGGTACTCCATCTGCATCACCGAACTGGCGACCGAAATGCCGCGCTGCTTTTCGATTTCCATCCAGTCCGAGGTGGCGTAGCGCGAGGCCTTGCGCGACTTCACGCTGCCGGCGATATGAATCGCGCCAGCGTATAACAGCAGCTTTTCCGTGAGCGTGGTTTTGCCTGCGTCCGGATGCGAAATGATGGCGAACGTGCGGCGGCGGGAGACTTCCTTGTCGATGCTCATGCGTGGGCCTGTGGGCGGCGTGCTCCCATTCTAAAGGGTGTAGCGAGGGACGCCGCAAAAGGCGCGGATCATACGATAAATATCATTGAAAAACAACAAGATACGGCGACTGGGCGAGCGCGGCGCGGTGGCGTGCCGGGTTTGCGCCTGGTCGCGTTTGGTCACGCTCAGGCAGGCGCGCTGATCGCCGGCAGCGGTTTGTTCCACGGCGCTTTCGCCGGGTCGTAATTCGCGACAAATTTTTCAACATTCTCGGCGGAGATGGGCACGCTGATGAGATACCCCTGACCCTGATCGCAGCCTTCGCGCCGCAGAAACGCGACCTGCTCGCGCGTGTCAACGCCCTCGGCGATGAGTTTGACATTGAGCGTTCTGGCCAGCGCGATAACCGCGCGCACGATACCTGAATCTTCGGCGTCGTGCGGCAGCCCGCGCACGAAGGACTGGTCGATCTTGATGTAGTCGATCGGAAAGCGCTTGAGGTAACTCAGCGACGAATAGCCGGTGCCGAAGTCGTCGATCGCCACCGCCACGCCCATGCCCTTGAGCCGTTCGAGGATGACGGCGGTGCGCTGCGGATCGTGCATTACCATGCTTTCGGTGACCTCGACTTCCAGCGCATGCGCCTGCACGCCGGTGTCGCGGATGATCCGCGCGATGGTTTCGGTGAAGTCCGTTTGATTGAACTGGCGCGCGGCGAGATTCACCGCGATGCGCGGCAGCGATACGCCGCGGCTTTGCCATTCAACGATTTGCCGGCATGCCTTGCGTACCACCCATTCGCCCACCTGGTCGATGAGCCCGGTTTTCTCGGCGATGCCGATGAACTGCGCGGGCATGATGCGCCCGATGGTCGGGTGCGTCCAGCGGATCAGGGCCTCCGCGCCGGTGATCGCGCCGGTTTGGAAATCGATGCGCGGCTGGTATTCGAGAAACAGTTCGTCGCGTTCCAGCGCGAGCCGCAGGCTGCTCGACATCATTAGCGTTTCGAGCGCGCGCGCGTTCATCTCCGCCGAGAAGAACTGGTAATTGTTGCGCCCCTGCTCCTTGGCGGCGTACATCGCCGCATCGGCGTTCTTGATGAGCGTGTTGGCCTGCTGCCCGTCATCCGGATGAAAGCTGATGCCGATGCTCGCGGACACGTAGACCTCGTGATCGGCGACCTTGAATGTGCTGGCGAGGCGTTCGATGATTTTCTTGGCGATAAATGCGATATCGCCGGAGTCGCTGATTTCGTCGAGCAGCACCGCGAACTCGTCGCCGCCAAAGCGCGCGACGGTATCGGTTTTACGCACGCATTCGTTGATGCGGCCGGCGACTTTTTGCAGCAGATCATCGCCATAAGCGTGTCCGAGCGAGTCATTCACGGCCTTGAAGTGATCGAGGTCGATGAACATCATGGCGACCTTTCCGCCGGTGCGGTTCGCGCGATGTATGGATTCCGCCAGACGCTGCTGGAACAACACGCGATTGGCCAGCCCCGTCAGCGAGTCGTGATGCGCCAGATAGTGGATGCGCTTTTCGTGGTCTTTTTGCTGGGTGACATCCGAGAACACAACAATAAAATTGACGATATTGCCTTCTTCGTCGCGCACCGCGCTGACGCTGCGCTCCTCGATAAACGTGGCGCCGTCTTTCTTGCGGCTTTGCAGTTGGCCTTTCCAGTGGCCGCTTTGCATCACCGTGTCGCGGATTTCCGCGAGCACCTTCGGCGTCTGCTCCGCCGAAATCAGCATTTCCGGCGTCTGCCCCACGACGTTCTCCGGCTCATGGCCGGTGATGTTCGTAAACGCCTTATTGATCGAGACGATGCGGCCTTCCGCATTGCAGATCATCACGCCTTCCGCCGCGTTTTCAATGGCATTGGCCGCGACGTTAAGTTGTTGTCCGGTCTGCTTGTGACTGATGATTTCCTTAATCAGCGCGCTGTTCATGTCCTGCAACATCATGGTGCGCTCGGCGACGCGGGTGTCGAGCTGCTGCTGCGAATTGCTCACCTGCTCGAGCATGGTGTTGAAGCTGTTGCCCAGTTGCGCCAGTTCGTCGTTGCCGGTCACATGCAGCTTGCGTTTGGCCTCCATGGCGCCGGCCAGGATTTCCGTGGCGATTTTGCTCATTCGCGTCAGTTCGTCCGCGATTCTGCCGCCGCAGCGGCTCCATAGCCACGCCAGCAGTAAAAACACGCCGAGCGATACCGCAAAATAAGTCCACGCGAGACGATTGAGCGGCGCAAACAACAGGTTGCGGTCGGCGCGCGTCTCCAGGCGCATTGAATACCGGATGTCGGGCGCGCTTATGCGAATTTCTTCGATGTTCAACAGCGGGTCGGCGACGCTTCGATAGCCGTTGGCGAACATGCGGTTGCCGGCGGAATCCACCAGTACGTTGTAGCGGCCGTCCTGAACCTGCGCGGTCGCCGTTTGCAGCAATTTCGGCAAGGTGATGTATACCGCCAATACGCCCGCGGCGCCGGACAATGGGTCTGCAATCACCGGCTTCGCCAGCATCAGGGTGCGCGCGCCGGTTTCACTGCGGCTCTCTACATGCGCCATTTTCATCTCGATCACACGGCGGAACCACGGCGCGTCGGTCAGCGATCCCGGGACGTGGCCCGCGCTGCCGGCAACAGGGACGCCGGATTGATCGTAAAGCGCGATAGTCGCTTGCAGGCCGGCAGGGAGGTGGTAGTTGCGAAAAAACGGGATCAGATAAACGGCTCTGCCCGTCTCGTCGGCGAGGCCCGCAGCGATCATCGGGTTGCCGGCCAGTCGCGCCAGCTCGTCGGCCAGCGCGTTAAGGCGATGTGCGATTTCGCGCGCGGCGAGCGATGACTCCTGTTTGAAGTCTCGTTGAATACGGTCGCGAATCAACTCGCTATGCTGTTGGTGCAGGATGAACGCGATGACCACGGTCAGTGCCAGGGTTACCGCGGCGGTGAGGGCTGTCACGCGATGCGCGATGCTGGATCCGAGCCACCCGCGCGCGCACTGGAGCGGGTGAGTCAGCCAGAATGTTTTATTGCCACCGGCACTCATTGGAGAGAAATCCTTCTTTGTTAACTGCTGTCGGGCGCTGTAGGGACAATTTCCCTGCGCGAAAATAAGGTAATTTACATAGACTGTAAACAAATAGTTCACAAATAGTTCACGTAACTTGCGGCCGCCTCGCGTTGATGAGCAGAGGGTGCGCCATAACCATCGCCGACTCAGCGCCGATCCATCGTCGCCCCATCGCCGATGAAATGCATCTGCGCGCGGGGGTTGCGGCACGGCGCACGACGCGATTGAACAGGCGCACGCCACCGGCGGACAGTGGCGGATTCAAATGGACAGAATGCCGCTTTTGCGCGCGCAATAAGACATCAATATTGTTCTTCAAAAACAGCTACTTATGTATCATTGGAAGGTGCATGTCGTGCAAGCAATGTTTGACTGTCATCGCGTTACTGGCGATCCCTGCCGCCCATACTGCCTATGCGGCACAGCCCGCGTGGCCCGATAAACCGATACGCCTGGTCATCGGCAGCGCGGCAGGCTCCGGTCCCGACATTATTTCGCGCGTGATGGCCGAGCGGTTGTATGGCGTGTGGGGGCAGCGCGTGGTGGTCGATCCGCGTCCCGGCGTCGCGGGGATATTGAGCGCGGACATCGTGACGCGCTCCGCGCCCGATGGCTAC
>JANPOH010000301.1:0-3334 GCA_031427895.1 Betaproteobacteria bacterium | reverse complement strand
GTGTGACCCACACTACATGCCCAACGACTTTTAACTTCATCGGATCATCAATTAAACTTAACAACATAAATACTTCTTCACCGATTTTGAATGGTTTATTTGTGGACCTCGAAGCCCGCGGCCTTGAGTTCGCCGGTGATCGCCTTGGCGTCGTCGGCCGGGTTGTCGAGCGGACTGCTCTGATACCGGCTGTTGCCGATGACCAGCGCGTGGCGAGGCAGGCCCTGCAGGGCCGATTGTGCAAACGACACGGCTGGGAATAGGGACGCCGCGCCCATGGCCGCGACGCCTTCCAGCAAGCGCCGCCGCCGCGGATTAAATGTCAGGCCGTATGCCGCCAGTGCATGTCGTGTTGACATCGAACGCCCCTTCGATCACCAAGGGATATCGTACACAAAAAAGCCCTCTTCCGGTTGCAGAAGAGGGCTTTGACCAACGTGGTGAAAAATCAGCCTTCGTTATCGAGAAAGCTGCGCAGCCGCTCCGAGCGCGACGGATGGCGCAATTTACGCAGCGCCTTGGCTTCGATCTGGCGGATACGTTCGCGGGTCACGTCAAATTGCTTGCCGACTTCTTCGAGCGTGTGGTCGGTGTTCATTTCGATGCCAAAGCGCATACGCAGCACTTTGGCTTCACGCGGGGTCAGGGTGTCGAGCACGTCCTTGGTTACGCCGCGCAGGCTGGCGAACACCGCCGCGTCGTTGGGCGCCACCGTGGATTGATCTTCGATGAAATCGCCCAAATGCGAATCGTCGTCGTCGCCGATCGGTGTTTCCATCGAGATCGGTTCTTTGGAAATCTTGAGGATTTTGCGGATTTTCTCTTCCGGCATTTCCATCTTGTCGGCCAGCGTGGCGGGATCCGGCTCGGAGCCGGTCTCCTGCAAAATCTGCCGCGAGATGCGGTTCATCTTGTTGATGGTCTCGATCATATGCACCGGAATGCGGATGGTGCGCGCCTGGTCGGCGATGGAGCGGGTGATCGCCTGACGAATCCACCACGTCGCGTAGGTCGAGAATTTGTAGCCGCGGCGGTATTCGAATTTATCCACGGCCTTCATCAGGCCGATGTTGCCTTCCTGAATCAAATCGAGAAACTGCAAGCCGCGATTGGTGTATTTCTTGGCGATGGAGATCACCAGCCGCAGGTTGGCCTCGGTCATTTCACGCTTGGCACGGCGCGCCTTGGCCTCGCCGTTATTCATCTGGCGGCTGATTTCCTTGATGTCCTTGATCGGCAAACCGACGCGGTTTTGAATATCCAGCAGCTTTTGCTGCTGCTCCATCACATGCGGCTCAAAGCGCGACAGCACCGCGCTCCACGGGTGTCCGCCTTCAATTTCGCCTTTGACCCAGCGCAGGCTGACCTCTTTGCCGGGAAACTCCTTGATGAAATGCGTGCGCTGCATGTTGGCCTTGTTCACGCACAGATCCAGCACCGTGCGCTCATGGCGGCGGATTTCCTCCACCAACCGGCGCACGGAATCGCACAAGGCTTCGATTTGCTTGGCCGAGAAGCGGATGTTCATCAACTCGTTGGTGATGTCTTCGCGCGCATCGAGATAAGACGGGCTGCGCGCGCCGTTCTTGGCCAACGCCTTCATCATGCGCGCGTAGTGGCCGCGAATGACGCCGAATCGCTTAAGCGACGCTTCCTTCAGGCGCAACAGATCGGCGGTTTGCAATGCCGCCGCCGCTTCTTCGTCTTCCGCTACTTCTTCGTCGGTGGCGATGTCTTCGTCGCCTTCGTCGTCCTCTGCGGGCAACGCGGCCTGCGCCTGCATGGCTTGTTCAACCGGCGCATTGGGATCGATCAGGCCATCCACGATTTCGTCGGCGCGGATTTCGTCTTTTTCAACGCGATCGGCGAGCGCGAGAATTTCCGCGATGGTGGTCGGGCAGGCCGAAATCGCCTGCACCATGTGCTTTAAACCATCCTCGATACGCTTGGCGATTTCAATTTCGCCTTCGCGCGTGAGCAGTTCCACCGAACCCATCTCGCGCATGTACATACGCACCGGGTCGGTGGTGCGGCCAAACTCGGAATCCACCGTGGATAACGCGGCTTCGGCTTCGGCGGCGGCTTCTTCGTCGGCTACCGGCGGCGTGGCGTCGTTTATCAGCAGGGTTTCGGCATCGGGCGCGGTGTCATACACCCGGATGCCCATGTCGTTGATCATGCCGATGATGATTTCAAGCTGCTCGGCATCGAGCATTTCATCCGGCAAATGGTCATTGATTTCGGCGTAGGTCAGGTAGCTGCGCTCCTTGCCCAGCACCACCAGATTTTTCAGGCGATTGCGACGCGCCTCGGCATCGGCCGGTGACATTTCACGACGCTCGAATTCCTTGACCAGCGCCTTTTCTTTTGCGGTCAATCCGCGTGTCGGTTGCTTTTTGCGCGCGTCTTTGCCGTTGGCCGCCGCGGCAGCGGCGACAACCTGCGCGGTTTGTGCAGCCGCTGCGGCACCGGACGCCTTGGACGGCGCCTTGGCCTTGGCCTGCGCCATCAGCGCCGCAACGGCCTTCAAATTGGCCAACCGCTGCTCCTTCGCTGACAGCGGCTTGACCTTGCCCGCCGCGCGCGCTTTTTCGATCACCTTGGAAACTTTTGCAACCTTGGCAACCTTGGCCACATGGGCGGGGTTTTTCGCCTTCGGCGGGACTTTGGCTTTAGCGGCTACTTTTTTCTGTAACGCCTTCTGCTGCGCCTTAACGATCGGGCGCTGCACTTTCGGTTTGGCGGTCTTGGTTTTCGCGGCGGATTTGACCGCACTCCCGGCAGCGGGTTTGGGCCGCGAAACGGTCTTGGCCTTGGCTGATTTATGCGCTACCGCGCGCTTGGCTGGCGCGGTCTGACCCTTTGCGTGGGTTTTGGATTTGGACGCTTTTTTCGGCTTGGCCATGGATTAATTTCCGCTGGAAAATTACGCAATGAATTACGCGCCGCTGCGGGTGTACACAAAGACACACCGAGGGCGCGAGGAAAAGCCGCACATTATACCCTAAAGTGAGTCAGTACTCACCTTGGAATAACTGCCGTAACTTATTGTTATAAAAGATATTTTTACGCTATAGCCCAACAAACTCGCCCGACAAACCACGGTCAGATTTTAGCCTGCCCGCCGGCGGTCGCAACCCCTTTGATGGCGGCCAGCCGCCGGTGAAGATGACGCCAGCGCTCCTTTTCTTCTTCGGTCTTATTCGGTTTGCTGGTCAGCTTGCCGTATTCGACGCCGACGTTCATGTCCTCAAGGCTTTGCAGAATATCCTTGATATCCGCCTCGGCTTCATCGGCATCCATGGGATCATGGATGCCTTTGGATGCAGCGTCT
>JANPOH010000300.1:0-9398 GCA_031427895.1 Betaproteobacteria bacterium | reverse complement strand
GCGACGGCTACCGCAACTTCTGCAACAAGCTGTGGAACGCCACGCGCGTTGTGCTGATGAACTGCGACGGCAAGGATGTGGGGCTGGACGACACCGCGGCGCTGGAATTTTCCGCCGCTGACCGATGGATTATCAGCAGACTGCAACGCGCCGAGGCCGACGTCGCCAAGGCGTTTGGCGAATACCGCTTCGATAATCTCGCGCGCGCCTTGTATGAGTTGGTGTGGGACGAATACTGCGACTGGTACGTTGAACTTGCGAAGGTGCAGATGCAGAGCGGCAACGAAAGCCAGCAGCGCGCCACGCGGCGCACGCTGGTGCGTGTGCTGGAATCAATACTGCGTCTGGCGCATCCGGTGATGCCGTTTATCACGGAAGAACTGTGGCAAATCGTGGCCCCGCTGGCGAACAAGAGCGGCGCGTCGATCATGCTGCAAACCTATCCGCGCTCCGACGCCGCGCGTATCGACGAAGCCGCCGAGCGCGACGTCGATACGTTAAAGCAACTCATCAACGCCTGCCGCACGCTACGCAGCGAAATGAACTTGAAGCCGGGGCAGAAAGTGCCGTTGATCGTGGAGGGCGACGCCTTGCAACTGACGGCCTATGCGCCGTACATGGCGGCGCTTGCGCGCCTGACCGGCGTGCAGATCGTCGATGCGCTGCCGCAAGCCGATGCGCCGGTGTCGATCGCCGGCGCGTTCAAGCTCATGCTGAAAGTCGAGATCGACAAAGCGGCCGAAACCCTGCGGCTGAACAAAGAACGTGCGCGCATTACCGGCGAGATGGCGAAATCCAACGCCAAACTGTCCAACGCGAGTTTTGTCGACCGGGCGCCGCCGGCGGTCATTGCACAGGAGCGCGAACGGCTCGCCCAGTTTGGGGCGACGCTGACCGACATCGACGCGCAATTGGCAAAGCTCGCGTAGGCTCGCATCGGCACGCATAGGTTCGCGCGGCGAAAGCGAAAAACATAAGCATTTGTTTTTAAACAACTTTTTATTTTACCATCAGCGTCAACGCTGACTCGTGCATCACGCCCTGCGCGCTTTCCGCCACCCTAATTACCGGCTGTATTTCACCTACCAGTCGGTATCGCTGATCGGTACCTGAGTGCAGCAGATCGCGATTCTGGTTTTGTCGCCGTTCGGCGGCATCTGGGCGGACCGCTTCGACCGCCGCAAAACGATGGTGGTCACGCAAATCCTGTCGGTCATTCTCACCCTGGTGCTCGCGGGCGTGGTGTGGAGCGACAACAGCAGCGCCATCGCGTTTAGCGGCGGCATGCAAAACGCGGGCCGCATGATAGGCCCCACCATCGCCCGCTTACTGCTGGTGTATTTCAGCGAGGCCTTTTGTTTTGTGGTGAACGCGGCGGCCAAATGCTGGCTTATCGGCAGCCTGCTGCGTATCCACGCGGCACCGCAACTGAAATCATCACAAACCGCCAACGTGTGGGCCAGCATCGCCGATGGCGCGCGCTACACCTGGAGCTTGAAGCCGCTGCGTTACCTGCTGCCGATGGTGGCACTGATGAGTTTTTGCATCACGCCGTACCAGGCCTTGATGCCGATTTTCGCGGCAGAGGTTTTTTCGCGCGGCGCGTCGATGCTGGGGTTTCTGGTTGGCGCGGCGGGCGGCGGCGGTATCATCGGCATGGTGTATCTCGCCGCGCGCCCGCGGATACGCGGGCTGCTGCGCTGGGCTGCCTCGCCGCCGGCGCCTTGGCGTCAAAAATCGGTGCGCCGCACGCACTGGCGATATTCCGCGTGGTGCGTGCCATCGGCGCGGCTTGGCTGCTCTACCGCATGCCGTTGCTGCGTGAACCCATCCGCCCGCTCTACGCGCGCGCGGGGGCGTGATCGACAAAAAAATAACATAACTATTTTATTTTAAACATTATTTAATTAACGGGCTTCGCATAATGGCGGGTACGTGGCGCGCACAGCCGTACCGCGCGCTAGACTGCACACGTTTAGCCCTCACGCACGCGCCCGCCCAAGTAAGGCGGTATTCAAGGAGAGACTCTGATGGAAGCACTAGCCTCGTTAGCCACCGCCGCCGGTCTCGGCTGGGCCAGTGGCATACGGCTTTACGCCGTGGTGTTTTTTCTCGGGCTGTTGCAGCAGTTCGGCATCTATACGCTGCCTGCCGATCTGCAAACGCTCGCCAATCCATGGGTGATGGGCGCGTCGGGCTTTATGTTCGCGGTGGAGTTTCTCGCCGATAAAATTCCCGGCTTTGATTCGGTGTGGGACGCGGCGCATACCTTCATCCGCATTCCCGCGGGCGCACTGCTCGCCGCGGCGGCGGTGGCGGGCGGTGACGCGAGCATGGGCGTCGCCGCGGGCATACTCGGCGGCGCCGTCGCCGCCGGCAGTCACCTCACCAAGGCCGGCACGCGCGCGCTGATTAACACCTCGCCCGAACCCTTCAGCAACTGGACCGCCTCGTTCAGTGAAGATGCGTTATCCATCGGCGCGGTATGGATGGCGCTGGCGTTCCCGCTGCTGATGCTGGCGATGCTGGTTGTCTTTTTCATGCTGGCGCTCTGGCTGCTGCCGAAAATCTGGCGCGGCATCAAGCGCGTGCTCGGCTCCATACGCCAGTTGGTCGGCAGCGTGGCGTAGGCCCAGGACGCGAGAGTGATAAACCCTCACGGATGTTTTGGGTTCGTTCGTGGACATTAAAACGCTTTTTTGAAGGCGCCGTCGCATCACGAAAAAACCGTGCGCCACGATATATCAAGCGACGCGCGGTTCACCGCCTCGCCGAATTCCGCCAGTGTCATCAAGCCCATGCACGGCATCGCGCCGCGCGCCGCCAGCGTGCCCGCCGCCAGTTTGCGCGCCAGCACGATCGCCGGCAGGCATGGAATCTCCGGGCCGTGTCCGCGCCGCGCCGCCAAATGCCAATCGATGCGCGCGGGGCGGCCTTCGTGATCCGCGCCGCGCAAACCCACATGCATGCCGCCGGTGTCGCTGCCTATCCGGTCGAAATACCGCCCCCACCGCTGTATGAAGCGCGCGGCGCGGCGGGCATCGCCGATCAACCCCACACGCACCAGACTCGCCAGTAACCAGAAGCCGCCTTGCGCCAGCATCAATTCGAGGCCGGCGTCAAAACGCACCCGCCGCACGCCCGCATAGCGTAGCGGAAACAATTGCAGATCAGGCACATCACAACGCGCCAGCCAGCGCGCGCCGAATTCGGGATAACGGAAACGATGCAAACCCTGCCAGCCATGCACGGTCTGCCAGCGGCCCTGCTCCCACACTTCAAACGGTTTGCCGCAGTACGACAACACCGCTTCCAGCGTGGCGATGCCACGCGGGGTGCGCTGGCCGGGCGCGATGCTGATGTCGATGCTATCGAGCCGCGCGAAATGATCGCGGTATTCATCGACCACTGCCGACGATAACGCCGGCAGCGTGCTCGCGCCGCTGACCACCAGCACGCCGCGCTCACGCGCCGCGGCATCGAGTGCGTCAATGCCCGGCACAAACGCGCGCCCATCCGCCAAGTCTACATAATGCGCGCCCGCGTCAATGCAGGCGCGTGCGACATGGTAGCCCTGTTGTTGAAACGGCCCGCCGGTGTGAATCACCGCGTCGGCGCGCAACGCGCGAATACGCGCGGACAGATCGCCGGCGGTACAGTCGAGAGCGGCGCTGTCGTGCCCGGTTTGGTTTGCCGCACGCAAGGTGTGCGCGAATTGCCGCGCTTTTGCGGCGTCGCGCCCGGCGACAATCAGCGTCGCGCTAGCGGCAAGCGCCCTGCAAAACCGTCCGCCAAAATGCCCGTAGCCCCCCAGCACCAGAATACGATAGTCGCGCGGCAACAGCGCCCGGCCTATTTTTTCTGCATGAAAAAGGTAAACACCTTGTCGGCTTCGTCCGCCGACAACAGGGCATTGCCCGTCTGTTTCGCGAACGCCTGAAAATCCTTGGTAGAGCCCGGATCGGTAGCGAGTATTTTCAACACTTGGCCCGACGTCATATCGGTCAACGATTTTTTGGTGCGAAGAATCGGCAGCGGGCAGTTCAATCCGCGCGCATCAAGCTCTTTGTCAAACAGTATGGACGACATCATTCCTCTCAATTCCGGTCATTCGATGCAACTGACTTGCCGCGCGCACCAGGCGTTGCCGCGCTTGTCGGACATTTCAGCAAGGGCGGATTATAAGCGAGGGGCAAACGGGCAGGCGTCGAACGCATCTTATTTAATGTAACTATTTGTTTTTATTATATTTTTTCATAAAAAAACCTTGCCAATAACCGCGCTCTGTTACACTGGATACTCCCTTCATTACTGCGTACCAGCCGCCATGGCAGATCAGCGTGATACCCGTAGCGCACCGTCCCCCGTCACGCTAACCGAAGCCTTCTGGTATTGGCTCAAGCTCGGCTTTATCAGCTTCGGTGGCCCCGCGGGACAAATCGCGATAATGCATCAGGACCTGGTCGAGCGCAGGCGCTGGATTTCCGAACAGCGCTTTCTGCACGCACTCAATTACTGCATGGTTCTGCCCGGCCCGGAAGCGCAGCAACTCGCCATCTACATCGGCTGGCTGATGCATCGCACTTGGGGCGGCATTATCGCGGGCGGATTGTTCGTGCTGCCATCGCTGTTTATTTTGATCGCACTGTCGTGGATTTATATTGCGTTCGGCGATATGCCCGCGGTCGCCGGCTTGCTCTACGGCATCAAGCCCGCCGTCACCGCGGTGGTGGTGTTCGCGGCCTATCGTATCGGCTCGCGCGCACTCAAGAACGGCGTGCTGTGGGCAATTGCCGCGGCGGCGTTCGTGGCGATCTTCGCGTTGAAGCTGCCGTTTCCGGTGATCGTGATCTCCGCCGGCATCATCGGTTACATCGGCGGGCGCGTGGCGCCGGATAAATTCGCCACCGGCGGCGGTCACGGCAATGCCGGCAAAAGCTACGGCGCCGCTCTCATCGACGACACCACCCCCCCCCCGGCGCACGCGCGTTTTAGCTGGGGCCGCTTTATCCGCGTACTCGTGGCAGGGTTGGTGATCTGGGCCTGTGCCATGGGCGTGCTGATTTACACCGCCGGCGGCGACAGCGTGCTGACGCAGATGGGCTGGTTTTTCACCAAAGCGGCATTGCTGACGTTCGGCGGCGCCTACGCGGTGCTGCCCTATGTGTATCAGGCCGCCGTGGAACAGTATCAATGGCTGACCGCAACCCAGATGATCGACGGACTCGCCCTCGGCGAAACCACGCCCGGCCCGCTGATTATGATCGTCGCTTTTGTCGGCTTCATCGGCGGATGGGCCAAGCAGTTGTTCGGCCCCGACGCGCTGTTTCTGGCGGGCGCGGCAGCGGCCGCCGTTGCCACCTTTTTCACCTTTCTGCCGAGCTTCATCTTCATATTGCTCGGCGGCCCGCTGATCGAATCCACACACGGCGCACTGAAATTCACCGCGCCGCTGACCGGCATCACCGCCGCGGTGGTCGGCGTGATCCTGAATTTGTCGGTGTTTTTTGCGTGGCATGTGCTGTGGCCATCAGCCACCGAAGCCGCGCCCTTCGCGGGTCACTTCGACTGGCCGTCGCTGATTATTGGCATTGCGGCGGGCATCGCGCTGTTTCGATTCAAAGCAGGGATAATTTCGGTGATTGCGGCTTGCGCCGCGGCGGGCCTGCTGATCCGGCTAATGCTGTAGCCTACTTCTTGCGCCCGCTATCCTTGCGCTCTTCGGCGTCCAGCACACGCAACTGGCGCAGGCGCGCTTCGGTCGCGGACATTTGATAATAGTCGCCATCGCCGGCCTTTAGACCCAGTTGCAATTGCTCGATGGCGGCGCCGGTGCCGCCCATGCGCGCATAGGCCTCGCCTTGCGAGCGATGCTGCGCCAACCGCCGGTTAAGCTGTGCATTCGCGCGCGCCTGCAAGAGATACAAGCGGTGATCGTCAGGGTAGCCGGCAAGCTGGCCATCCACCATTTTTAGCGCCACGTCCGGCTGACGCGCCTGCAGCAGCGCTTCGGCGTATTCGTACGCCAGCGCGCGGCTGCCTGGATAAGCCTGCACCGCGTCGCGAAAGCAGTTAAATGCCTCCGGCGCGCCGCCCGCAAGGCGAATGCGGCAACCCAATCCGTCCACGATCGAATTGCCCTTCACCAGCGCGCGTAACGGAAAAAATTCTTTCCAGGCGCCCGCCACGTCGCGCGCGCGCAGCAAGGCGGCGACCAGACCATAACGCGCGCCCCCCTCGGACAAGTAGCGATTTTCCACCAGCGCATCGCGAAAATAGGCCACCGCCTCTCGCGGCGCATCGAACTCGGCTTTTAGCTTGGCGCGCACCAGATGGAAATCAATGTGATCAGGCACCTGGCGATAGCGCAATTCTTGAGCGCGGTTTTGCATATCGGCAATGCGCTCGAACGTAACAGGGTGCGTACGCAAATAGGACGGCGCGCCCCCCTCATAAACGCGCGTCGCGCGCTGCAATCGCTCGAAAAACAACGTCATGCCTTGCGGATCAAAGCCTGCTCTTTCGAGCAACTGCAAGCCGATACGATCCGCTTCACGCTCGAAGTCCCGCGAAAAATTCAGTTGCTGCTGCACCGCAAGCGCGGAACCAACCGTGGCCGCCGCCTCCGCCATCTGCGAATTTGAACGCGCGGCTAATATCGCGATCGCCAGGGCCGCGATTTCCATCCATTGCGTGGATTGCTGGTTGTTAATCATCCGCGCAATGTGCCGTTGCGTGACATGCGCAATCTCATGCGCCAGCACGCCCGCCATCTCGGATTCGCTCTGCGCCGCCATCACCAGTCCGGTATGCACACCGATAAATCCGCCCGGCAGCGCAAACGCATTGATCTGCGGATCGCGCATCATGAAAAACTCGAACTCCTGCCGTGTATCGGACCCGCGCGCAACCAGGCGGTTACCGACGCGCGCGACGTAGTCCGTCACCTCGGCATCCTCGTAATAGGCCGGGTCGCGGCGCGCCTCGCGCATGATGCTGCGTCCGAGCATGCGCTCCTGCGCGGGGGTGAACGTCGCCTGCGCCGGATCGCCCAGGTCAGGCAGCCCCTGCGCCAGCACCGCGGGAATCGCCAGCAGCAGCAAAGCCAAAAGGGAACGTATGGGCAACAGGGGGCGTCGGAAGCGCATGATGCTATGATAAGGCTTCTTCGCGATAAGTTCCTGATTGCATGAGAAAGCCCATTCACAAACCACTCCAACAACTCACCCATTTCGGCGCTCAGGGTCAGGCGCATATGGTGGATGTAGCGGCCAAAGACGAGACGCATCGCATTGCACGTGCGGTCGGACGCATCCACATGCTGCCCGCAACGCTGCGCCTGATCGCCGCCGGCACCGCCAAAAAAGGCGACGTGCTCGGCATCGCGCGCATCGCCGCAATACAAGCCGCCAAGCGCACATCGGATTGGATACCGTTGTGCCACCCGCTTGCGCTCACCCATGTGGATATCGAATTCAAACTCGACCACAAAACGGTGACAGTCAACTGCATCGCCACCGTCGAAACCCGTGGCCGCACCGGCGTCGAAATGGAAGCGCTCACCGCCGTTGCGGCGGCGCTGCTCACGGTCTACGATATGTGCAAAGCGGTGGACCGCGGCATGCGGCTGGAGGAAATATCTCTGTTGGAAAAAAGGGGCGGAAAATCGGGAGTGTGGGTAGCCCCGAAGACCCGCGCGGCGCACCTGCGGTAGACCCAATTTCGGGCGCTGGAAATACGATGTTTGCTTGGGTCAAGAAGCTTTTCAGGGAAACTGAAAAAGCGCCCCCACCAGCCATTCCCGATGCAACGGCAATCGACGCTCCACGACACGCTGAGTTGACGCAGCAATGCATTGATCTCAAAAAAAATGGTGATGCCTATTTCGAGCTAGGCCAGCTTAATGCCGCTGCCGCATGTTATCGGCAGGCAATTGACTGCAATCCCGACTATGCGGAAGCACATAACAACCTGAGCAATGCCTGTAGAGAGCAATAACGCGCACACCACATGCAGCGATGCCTTATGGATGGGGCTGCCGGTGCTAACCTGTGCAGGCAATACATTTCCGTCTCGAGTCGCCGGGAGTTTGCTCACCGCGATCGGCTTATCCGAACTAGTCACGCATAATTTGGAAGATTATCAGTTGGCGCTGAAATTGAGTACCAACCGGGATGTGAACGCGGCTATCCGAAGCAAACTTATCGCCAGTCGCGATTCGGCTCCGCTTTTCGATAATGCACGTTTTACGCGGGATTTGGAAAACATCTACGTGGCTTTGATGAATCGCTCCATCGCCGACCCGTGCCATGGCGTCAATAATTGACGTAACTCATTCATCAACAGCCTTCACCTAATCCTAATACCAGCCCGACTCGCGTCATCAATGTCTAATCACAAAAGTTCTGGGGCCGACAAGACACCGATTACGCATCCTGCGCCTGATGCAATGACCATCGAAGGTATGCTTACCCGCCCCCATGACATGCAACAGGCCAGGAACGCTCTTCAAGGCGGCGATCTGACTGAAGCAGAAAGGCTTTGCCGGGAGATTCTTTCCAAGGCGTCAGACTGGTTCGATGCGCTTCATATGCTTGGGGTTATCACCGCACAGACGCAGCGCCTGCCGGAATCTGTTGAGCTACTGACGAGAGCCATTGCCGTTGACCCCGGTCGCGCGGAGGCGCATGGCAACCTGGGTAACGTACTTCTCGATTTAAAGCGCCATGAAGAAGCCCTGAAGTGCTATGACCTCGCGCTTAAAATCAACCCCGACCTTGCACAGGCGCTATGCAATCGAGGCATTGTATTGGCCGATTTGAACCGCCACGAAACCGCGCTCGAAAGCTACGATCTTGCACTCAAGATACAGCCGGATTATGCAGATGCGCTCATAAACCGCGGCATAGTATTGCGACGCTTAAAACGCCCGGAAGCCGCGCTTGACAGCTACGACCGCGTTCTCAAAAGTGATCCTTTCTATGTCGAAATGCTGATAAACCGCAGCCTTACATTGCAGGACCTGAACCACCACCATGAAGCGCTGGAAAGCCTCGACCATGCACTCAAGATAAAGCCCCTTGATGTATCAACACATTGGAACTTGGCAATAGGTCTCCTGCAGTTGGGTAACTTCGCGCGCGGCTGGACAGAACATGAATGGCGCTGGAAACAGGATTCGATGGAAAACGACAGGTTTTGTTTTTCGCAACCCCGCTGGCTAGGCGAGGAATCGCTGTCGGGGAAAACGATACTGCTGCATAGCGAGCAGGGCTTGGGCGACACGCTCCAGTTCTGCCGCTACGCCCGGCAGGTTGCCGCGCTGGGGGCAAAAGTGCTGCTGCAAGTGCAGCCGCCACTGCTGCCCCTGCTTGCGCGCCTGGAAGGCGTTGCCCGGA
>JANPOH010000299.1:0-10675 GCA_031427895.1 Betaproteobacteria bacterium | reverse complement strand
CTCGACCGCGCTGGCCCTCGCGGCAGCCGGCGCCACAGTCGCGGTCAATACGCGACCGTCGCATCGCGCGGCGCGCCGCGATGCGAAGGGGATAGTGCCGCTGGAGCGCTGGGGTGAGTCGGACGAGATTGCCGCTACGGTGCGTTTTCTGTGCGGGCCGGGCGCGAGTTACATCACCGGACAGACGCTGCACGTGAACGGCGGGCAGTGGATGTTGTAGCGGGGTATTTTGACCGGCAAACCCGATTCACCACGGAACATACGGAACACGCAGAAAAAAACACTGGGTGTTCCTTCCGCGTGTTCCGTATGTTCCGTGGTTAATGCAGTTTCGTGGCCGTTTTACTTCTTCGCGTATTGATGCCCGCCCATGATGGCCTTGACCTCCTTGATGCCGCGTGCCTTGAGTAACTGACCGACACGTTCGTCTTCTTCGGCGAGCAAGGCTTGGGCGCTACGCACCACTTCTTCGAGTCGATCCGCGGGGAATTTTACCGCGCCGTTTTCATCCATGTGGATAATCTCGCCGGGCGCGACATCCATGCCGGCGATGGCGACCGGCACCTGCACCGCATGCACGGCTTGCGGGCCGTGGCCGGCGCACACGCCGCGCGTCAGATACTGAAAGCCCATCGGGCGGATTTCATGCACGTCGCGCGACGGCCCGTTGGTGACACAGCCGATGGCGCCGCAGGCGCGCATCGATGAAGTCATGTTTCCGCCGGATACCAGCACGCGAGCGTGTTGTTGGTGTACCAGTTCTCGCTCCATGGGTTGTAGATTTCCAGGCAGTGCGGTCGCCCCGGATACGTCGCGACCACGTTGGTGATGGTCGGCGTGTCGATTTTTTTCAGTTCTTGCAGCAGTTCAAGTTCGGTCATCACATTACCTTTGTAGCATTGTTGAAATCCGGCGTTGTCAGTTGAAATTGAGTTTTAGTCCCGGCGTGGGCCACTGCATCACGCCGAGCTTGCCGCTGCCGGACAGCGTGATGTAGGCGGCACGCATGTCGTTGCCGCCGAAGCAGAGATTGGTGACGTGGCTGTCCGGCATTTTCACCGAGCGCACGACTTCGCCCGCCGGATTAAATTCGGTGAGGCAACCTTCCATCAAGGTCGCGACCACGATGTTGCCGTTAGCCAACACCTTCAAGCTGTCGAATTTGGCCTTGCCGCCGAGGCCGCCGATGATGCGCCCGCTGTGCGGCGAGTACTGCGGCGCAGCCTTGATCTTGCCGGGGCTTTCGATATCGAACGCCCACAGACGCGCGGTGTCGGTCTCGGCGACATAAATGGTGTTGCCGTCGGGCGACAGGCCGCAGCCGTTGGGACTGAGGATCGGATAGGCGACTTCAACAACCTTGGATCCGTCCGGCAGCGCGTAGTACAGGCCGCCAAGCACCTTGTGCGTGGGCATGCGCTTGCCGAGATCGGTGAAATAAAAACCGCCGTGTTTGTCGAACACCAGATCATTCGGTGCTGAAAGTGTGCGTCCGTTGACCGCTTTGTAGAGCAGCGTGGCGTCGCCGGTTTTGGGGTCGATGCGTTGCACAAAGCCGAATTGATAGTCAGGGTGCGGCCCCATGCCCAGCGGGTGGCCGTCGATATAACGGTTACCGCCGTTGTTGGTGAGATAGAAAAATCCGTCCGGCCCCACCGCCAACCCGTTCGGCCCGCCGCCGCAGTGGGAGAAGGGGACTACCTTGCCGTCGGGCAGCACGCGCGAACACTTGTTGTTGCGTAACTCCACCAGCACGATGGAGCCGTCGGCGCAGACCACCGGGCCTTCGGGGAACCCTAAACCGGTTGCGAGTATCGAAATGTCGGCCATGACGTGTTGTTCTCCTGTGAAATTTTCGGGTGGCGCGGATGCAGGTCAATGTAGCGTCGGCGCCGCACCCGGTCAACTCGCCGCTTGTGTCGGGATTCCAGTCAAATTGCCATGCGAAAATGCCCGAAATTCACGCATCTGCGGTATCCTTCCAGCCTCGCAAAATCAGCGTCTCCCGCAACCTCGCTATTCACTTTAACCCACGTTGTTTACGAATCAGGAAATCACCCATGGCAAATCTCAAACAACACAAACTCGGCTGGATCGGCATCGGGCGCATGGGTTACGCCATGGCGGAACGTCTGGCCAAGGCGGGCTGCGATATTTCGGTGTGGAACCGCACCAAATCCAAAGCCGAGCCGCTGGCGAAATCCGGCGCGAAGGTGGTGGATCACCTCTCCGACCTCGCGGGCTGCGATATCGTGTTCACCATGGTGTCCACCGGCAAGGACGTGAAAGAAGTGCTGTTCGGGCCAGATGGTGTAATAACCGCGGGCGTTATGTCCAAAGGCGGCGCGCCGAAAATCGTGGTCGATAGTACCTCGATCTCACTGGAAGAATCGGCGGAAATCCGCAAAAAGCTCGGCGAGAAAAACGTCAAGATGCTGGCGGCGCCCGTGTCGGGCAACGCCAAGGTGATCAAGGCGGGCAAACTCACGGTAGTGGCGTCGGGGCCGCGCGATGCGTTTGACGCGGTGTCGCCGTATCTTGATGCGATAGGGCGCGGCTCGTCGTATGTGGGCGAGGGCGAACTGTCGCGCATTGCGAAAATTTGCCACAACGTGATGCTGGGCGTGGTGATCCAAAACCTGTGCGAAATCACCGTGCTGGCCGAGAAGGCGGGCATGCCGCGCCATGCGTTCCTGGACTTTTTGAACAAAAGCGTGATGGGATCGATGTTCACCGCATATAAAACGCCGGCGCTGTCGAACCTGGATTTTCATGTGACGTTTACGCCGCAGTTGCTGCTGAAGGATATCGACCTGGGGCTGGCATCGGGCCGCACCTTTGGCGTGCCGATGCCGACCACCTCCGCCGCGCGCGATCAGGTGCAGACGCTGATCGGCCACGGCTACGATGAGGATTTTTCGCAACTGCTGCTGTTGCAGGCGAAGGCGTCGGGTGTCGAACTGAAATCCGAAAACGTGGATGTGGGTGACGGGCTGTAAACACCATGACCGCAAAAATAGAATACCTTGAAGGCACGGATTTCCAGAAAGGTCGCGCGTTCTCGCCTGCGGTGATTACCGAAGGCGGCAAAACGATTTGGCTCGCGGGCCAGACCGCCACCGTCGATGGCATGGGCAAGGATATTTCCGGCAACTTTGATGCGCAGACGCGCGCGATCTTTAACGCCATCGACAAAACGTTGCGCCGCACGGGTGGGTCGCTTGCCAATCTGGTGACGATGACGGTGTTCATCAACGATCCGCGTTACGGCGACGCGTTCGTGAAAATTCGCAGCGAGTTTTTCAGTGACGGTAACTATCCCGCCAGCGCGCTGCTCACCATTTCGCATTTCGCGCGCCCTGGCATGCTTATCGAGATTCAAGGTGTTGCGGTAATTTAATCAATAAAATCATATAGTTATGAAATATAGACGACTGGGCCGTAACGGCCCGCAAGTATCCGCCGTCAGCATGGGGCGCGGCGCCGCCGCCATTAAATTCGATACGCCGCAGGTGGACGATTTCAACGCAGCGATCCACTGCGCGTTGGATTTTGGTGTGAATTTTTTCGACAGTTCCGATGCTTATTGGGGCACGCGCCACGAGGTGTTGCTCTCGCGTGCGTTGAAGGGGCGCCGCAACGACGTGATGATCGCCACCAAATTCGGCAACATCGATTTGCCGGACGGCAAGAAGGCCACTAACGGACGCCCGGAATACGTGCATAAATGTTGCGACGAAAGTTTGCAGCGCATGGGGCTGGATGTCATCGATATTTATTTTCTGCATCGTGTTGATCCCAGTGTGCCGATCGAAGACACCGTGGGCGCGATGAGCGAATTGATCTCGCGCGGCAAGGTGCGCTTTATCGGCCTGTGCGAAGCCTCGGCCAAAACACTGCGCCGTGCGCATGCCGAACATCCGCTGACCGCGCTGCAAACCGAATACTCGTTGTGGTTTCGCGAATCCGAAAAAGACATCCTGCCCGCGTGCAAGGATCTGGGTATCGGCTACATCGGCTATGCCCCGCTGGGGCGCGGCTTGCTGACGGGCAAGATTAAATCGGTGGAAGACATCCCCGAGACCGACCGCCGCCGCAAGCATCCGAGGTTTTTACCGGAGAACCTGGTGCGTAATGTCGCGCTGGTGACTGAACTTGAAGCGATGGCGAAGCGTTATGACGTAAGCCCGGCGCAGCTTTCGCTGGCGTGGATATTGGCGCAGTGGGAGGGCATTGTGCCGATACCCGGCACCAGCAATGCGAAGAATGTTGAGCAGAACGTCGCAGCGGTGGATTTGGTTATCAGCCCCAAGGACGTTGCGCGCTTGAGCGAGGTGTTCGCGATCGGCGTGGGGGCAGGCGAGCGCTATATGCCCAATGCACTGAAGGGCGTGGGAATTTAATTTTTTTCGAAAGCAGACTCTAAATGGCCAAAGCCAAAGTAGCAGGCAAGAAGAAAGCAGTCGAACTCACCCGCGAAGCGAGCCGTGAAGACCACGCACGTCCGTTCAACACCTTGCAGGAAATGGTGATGCATGCGCGGCAGAATCTATCGCGCTTTCAGTGGGACACCTTGTGCGGGGGTTCGGATTCCGAGACCACTTTGCGGCGCAATCGCATGGCGCTGGACTGTCTGGCGTTGCGGCAACGGGTGCTGGTAGATGTGTCTAAAATCGACATGACCACCACGCTGCTCGGCGAAAAATTGAAACTGCCGGTGTTCATCGCGCCGGTGGGCAACTTTTTGCAGATCGCCGACCCGGCGGGTGCGGTGGCGGTCGCGCGCGGCGCGGTGGCGGCGGGCACCACGGCCTTTATCAGCACGGCGGCCAAGCCGAGCATCGAGGAAGTCGCGCGCAGCGTGGATCATCCCTTGTTGTTTCAGCTTTATGTGCGTAGCGATCGCGCGTGGATGCGCGGCTTTCTCGATCGCGCCAAGGCGGCGGGTTATCGCGCCATTTGCGTGACAGTGGATCGCGCGTATTACAGCCGCCGCGAGCGCGACATCATCAACGGCTACTTGCAGCGCGCGGATTCCGGCGATCCGCGCCACCAGGCGAGCCTGACGTGGGACGACTGCGCGTGGATAAAGCAGCATACGAAATTGCCTTTGATACTCAAAGGCATCGCCACCGCCGAGGACGCCAAGCTCGCGGTGCAGATCGGCGCGGACGTGGTGTACGTGTCGAACCACGGCGGGCGCCAGCTCGATCACGGGCAGGGCACCATCGAAACGCTGCCGGAGATCGTCGCGGCGGTGAAAGGCAAGGCCGAGGTGCTGTGGGATGGCGGCGTCACACGCGGCACCGACGTGGTGAAGGCGCTGGCGCTGGGCGCGCGCGCGGTGGGCGTGGGCAAACTGCAAGGCTGGGCGCTGGCGGCGGGCGGGGAGGCCGGCATCGTGCGCATGTTTGAATTGCTGGCGCAGGAAATTCACACCACGCTGGGGCTGATGGGCGTGAAGTCGCTGAAGGAGTTGAATCCGTCGTGGGTGCGTCCGGCGATGCACACGGGCAAGTTTGGCGCCACCTGCAACTACCCGGTGTTTGATGAGACGTTTAACAAATAGTCAATAAAAACAAATGGTTACGTTTATTCATGAGCGGTAATCCGTTTAACTTGGAGCCGCGCCTGCAAGCCATCATGGCGCTGGAATACCCGCGCTTTTCCGATGCGGAGTATGCGCGTCGTCACGCAGCGCTGCGCGACGCGATGGCAAAACACGGCTGCGATCATTTGCTGGTGATGACCGATCATCGCGCCGGCAACGCGGTGCAGTGGGTCACGGCATGGCCGGGCACCAACGAGGCTTACGTGGTGTTCAGGCCCGGTGTAACGATGACCATGTTCGTTGAGTGGTTCAATCATTTTCCGCTGGCGCAAAAAATCGCGCGTGATGTCGATACGCAGTGGGGCGAACATCGCGGCATTGAAAAAACCATCGCCGAGTTGAAGCGGCGCGGCGCAAAGCGCGTCGGCATCATTGGCCCGCTGGTCGCGGGCAAAACGAAAAAGCTCGAACAGCAGTTCGACATGGTGTCGCTGGATGCCGAGTACGTGCGGCTGCGGATGATTAAAAGCGAAGAGGAAATCGATTGGCTGCGTATCGGCGCGGCGATGAGCGATGCCGGCTTTGCCGCATTGCTTGCGGGCGCGGCGCCCGGCCTTAACGAGCGCGAGCTGGCCGCGCTGGTGGAAAACGCTTACGTGAAACACGGCGGCACGACCATGATTCATTACATCGGCGTCACCGCGATGGCGCAGCCGCACCTGTTTGTGCCGGCGCAGTATCCGTCGCCACGCCAGGTGCAACAAGGCGATGTGGTGTTCTGCGAGTTGTCCGCGTTCTGGTGGGATTACGCCGGGCAGATCTTGCGTACGTTTTTTGTCGATACCGAACCGACGCCGCTGTATCGCGATTTGCACGCTACCGCCGAGGCGGCGTTTGATGCGGTGACGCGCGTGGTGAAACACGGAACGACGATGGAAGAAATCCTCGCCGCCGCCGATGTCGTCGAGAACAACGGCTTCACCATTTGCGACGACCTGATGCACGGCTTCGGCGGCGGCTATTTTCAGCCGATCATCGGCAGCCGCAGCCGCCCGGCGGGGCCGCTGCCGGCAATGACGCTCGAAGAAAATATGACCGTGGTGGTGCAGCCTAACGTAACTACGGTCACCACGCCGGACGACGGCAAGCCGGGGCGCGCGGGCGTGCAGGTGGGTGAATTGATACGGGTGACAAAAACCGGTTTTGAGAAACTGCACCGCACGCCGCGCGGTGCGTTCAAGGCGGGCGCGCGGCTGTAAAACCGCCGTCGCGTTACTCCATCCGCATGCCGGTGGCCTTTACCGTCTTTTCGTTGGCGCGAAACTGCTGGCGCAAAAATTCCTCGTAGCGTTCCGCGTTCAGATACGCATTGTAGAGGCCGCTCTTGGTGAGCCCGGTTTTGACTTCGGGCGTATCCAGCGCGCGTGCAAACTCAGCACTTAAACGGTCGATCGAGGCTTTGGGCGCGCCCACGCGAGTGACCGCGCCGAACCAGTTGGTAGCTTCATAACCGGGATAGCCGGATTCATGCACCGTGGGCACGTCTTTCATCACGTCGCTGCGTTCCAGCGAAGTGACGGCGAGGGCACGCAGCCGTCCTGCGGTGACATACGGCGCGACCTCCGACACGTTGCCGAAATTGATGGTGGTATGCCCGCCCATCACCGCGATGGCCGCCGGCGCGCCGCCCTGATACGGCACGTTGATGATATCGATTTTCGCCAGCAGCTTGAACTGCTCGGCGGCCAGCCGCTGAAAGCCGGTGGGGCTGGCGGTGGCATAGGTCAGCTCGCCGGGTTTGCTGCGCGCCAGCGCGACCAGTTCTTTCAGCGAGCGCGCGGGCACCGACGGATGCACGGTAAACAGCAGCGGGTTGGCCGCCAGCCGCGCGATGCCGACGAAATCACGTTCGGTGTCGTAAGGCAGCTTGCGCGCGAACAGATTGATGGTGTAGCTCGGCCCCATTAGCAGGATCACATGCGCGTCAGGCTGCGCGCGCACTACCAGTTCGGTGGCGATCACCGTGCCGCCGCCGGGGCGATCCTCCACCACGATCTGCTGGCCGAACACCTTGCTCATCGACGGCGCGAGCAGCCGGCCGATGATGTCGATGGTGCCGCCCGCGGCGAAGGGTACGATGAAGCGCACTTGCTTCGTGGGGAAAGCCTGCCCCGAGCCTGTCGAGGGGGTTTGTGCGTGCGTGGCACTGGTGCAAGCCAGAGCCACGCATAGTGTTGAAAGGCCAACAGCCGTTTGCGTGTGCATGGTTACTTCTACTGTGTTACTGCACTTTGATGTTGCGTTCCACCACCACTTTCGCCCAGCGGTCGTATTCGCGGCGGATGCGTTCGTTGAATTTTGCCGGCGTGCCGCCGGTGGGCGTCATGCCTTGCTGCTCAAGATTTTTTTTCATGTCCGGCTCTTGCAATACCTTGTTGATCGCGCTGTTTAGCGCATCGACAATCGGTTGCGGCGTATTGCGCGGCGCCATCGCGCCGAACCACAGTTCAACTTCATAGCCCGGTATCGCTTCACCGACCGTAGGCACGTTCGGCAGCGAATACCAACGCTTGGCGGTGGTGACGCCCAACGCGCGCAGTTTGCCGCTGCCCACATGCGGCACGATAGGCAACAGGCTGCCGACAATAATCGGCGCCTGCCCGGCGAGCAAATCGGTCATCGCACCACCGGTGCTTTTGTAATGCACGCCTACCATCGTAGTGCCTGTCATACTGAGCATCAGCTCCGTTGCCATGTGCGTGAGACCGCCGACACCGCTGGTGGCGTAGGTCAGATCGCCGGGCTTGGCCTTGGCCAGCGCGATCAGTTCCCTGGTGGTTTTCGGCGGCAACGACGGATGCACGGTGAGTATAAATGGCGTGATGCCGAATTCGGCGACGCCCGGAATGCTGTTGATAGGATCAAACGCGGGCTTGTGCGTCGCGGCAGAGGCTGAGAAGCTGCCGGACATCATCATGATGGTGTAGCCGTCGGCCGGCGCACGGGCCACCAACTCCATGCCGACAATGCCGCCCGCGCCGGCGCGGTTTTCGACGATAAACTGCTGCTTGAATATTTCAGTGAGCTTGGCCGATACCTGACGTGCGGTAATGTCGCTGCCGCCGCCGGGGGCGAACGGCACCATCACGCGCACAATTTTCGCCGGATAGGCCTGCGCGGCGGCGAGCGCGGGGTAGAGTGCTGCCGTTACGGCGACTGCTGCAAACACAGCGGTTAACTTCGGGGCGGTGGATTTCATGCGGGATATCCTCATTGCTCTGTTGTGGTAAGGGGCTATTCTACCTTTGCCGTGTGCGGCTGACGCCATGTGTTTTACGGTTGCTCTATTACGATGACTCTAACGCGCGACCGCTGGGGTAGTTTACCCCGCCTTGCCCGGAAATTTGAAATCGTGAGATAGTTCACCGCCATTCACAACAGCCTCGATCAAGCGAGTTAATCAGCCATGACCGCAACTCTCAATGAATTCCGTGTAATGACCTCGGGCGCTTTCACCGCCGCGCATCTCGCGTTGATGCCGCAACTGGCGCTTCTGGCGAAAAAAACCATCGTCACTGCCTCCACCTCCGTGGGGACGGGCGAGAACTCGCTCGCGAATCGTTTAAAGCGCGGCGAAGTGGTCGATATCGTGATCGTCGCGGATGATCTATTGAGCCAGTTTATCAACGCGAGCCTGGTGCTGGCCGACAGCCGCACGCCGGTTGCCCGCTCCGTCATCGGCATGGCGGTGCGCGCGGGCGCGCCCAAGCCGGATATCAGTTCGGCGGACGCATTACGGAAAACGCTGTTGCAGGCGCAATCCATCGGCTACTCGGCCAGCGTGAGTGGCCAGTATCTCACCACTGAACTGGTGCAACGCCTGGGCATCGCGGATCAGGTGCTCGCCAAGTGCCATCTAGTCAGTGGCGGCGAGCGCGTGGGCGCAAAAGTGGCGCGCGGCGAACTGGAAATCGGCTTTCAGCAGATGAGCGAACTGCTGCCGGTGCCCGGCATCGCGCACATCACGCCGCTGCCGCCGGAAGTGCAGAAAGTGTCGGCGTTTTCAGCGGGGGTCGCGGCGACGTGCGCGGATGCGGGATTGGCGCGCAAGGTGATTCAGTTTCTTGTGTCGCGCGATGCGGCTGGAGCCATCACGACGAGCGGGTTGGAGCCTATAGGTAGTTGATGACGATGCGGATTTTGTAGGGTGGGTTAGGCGTCAGGGTTATCGACGCCGTAACCCACCAGTCAGCGTGCGTTGCGATACCGCTCGGTGGGTTACGGCGCAAAGAACGTGCCTAACCCACCCTACAAAATCACGAAACCTTATCGCGGGTTTTTCAAAAACTCCGCGTTCACGCAGTTAATCAATTTGTTTTCCTTCAAATACAAACACGCGGTCTGCGCGGCCTTGGTGCGCAGATCGACCAGACTGTCCGGGCTGTAAAATCCGGAATGCGGCCCCATCAGCACGCGGCCCTTGATCCACGGTTCGTTGGCTTGCCATGCCTTGACCAGCGGATCATCGAGTGTCGCCGGTTCGGTGGGCAGCACATCCAGGCCAACGGCGAGGATGCGGTTGCTCTTTAATCCTTCGAGCAGCGCGCCGGTGTCGCAGATCGGGCCGCGCGCGGTACTGATGAGGTAGGCGCCGGGCTTCATTTTCGATACCGCATCGGCGTTAATCATGCGGTTGGTTTCGGTGGTCAGCGGCGCGTGGATGGTGATGACATCCGCGACCTTGAGCAGGTCTTCGAGTTTCGCCGCGCGGGTGAAGCCGAACGACAGTTCCGCGCCTATCGAAAGATTCGGATCGTAGAACACCACGTCCATGCCGAACGCCTTGGCGCGCAGCGCCGAGGCCGTGCCAATGCGGCCCATGCCGATCACGCCGTAGGTGGCGCCGCGCAGGCGCCGCGCGGTGACGTTGTGGGTGTGCGTCCAGTTGGCGGTGGGGTTTTCGCGCAGCGTGGCGTCGTAGATCGCGGTGCCGCGCGCGAACGCCAGCATCATCGCCACGGCGGAGTCGGCGACTTCGGTGGTGCCGTAGTCGGGCACATTGCACACGGCGATGCCCGCCTCACCTAACAGTTTGAGATCGCAGTTGTCGTAGCCCACGCCGTT
>JANPOH010000298.1:0-4920 GCA_031427895.1 Betaproteobacteria bacterium | reverse complement strand
ATGACGACTTTAATGGTGCCTACCGCCGCATTTCCGCTCGCTGCTGTTGCCATGATAGATTCTCCAGGTAGATATATTAGTGTTTCATGCTGCAGTGATATTTAGTGCCCTTGACAGGCTACTTAACAACTTGTGATGCGTGATTCCGAGTCATTCGTTTGTGTTGACTTTGTGTCAACGGTGTCGCACACGTTGTCGAATGCTGCGCCAAATAAATCCGTCGCGCTACGTACAAAGGTATCGATACCAAGGTATCGAGTGTGATTTTGGTCACATTTCGGTATTTTACAAAAAATCGTTTAAAAACATATAGTTATGTTGTTTCTGTGGAAAAAGGCGCAGTCGATGCGCCGCTATCAGGAGGTATCGATTTCAGCGGGCAGGGTGCGCACCACGCACCTTGGCAAGGCGTGCGCAATGCGCACCCTACGACTGCTGCTTATTGCGTCGAATGAAAATGAACAACCCCGCCGCAAGCGACGGGGTATCAAAACCAAAGACCACTGCAAAAGTGTTCGCCCCAAGGGGCGGGGAATTGACCCGCTACCCGCTTATAGCCACGGCATGATGCAAGGTCAAGAACCCCCCTGCGTTTCTATTTTGGTGCGCCCCTCGATTTGGCCGACTTCAACATGCCCGCCTTTGCAATTTTGCTGGCTGCATTCATCCGGGCAATTGCCTGCACTCGCTGCTCCCAAGTACGGGTGCGTTGGGCTGCGCGCAGCGATGCTTTTACCGCGGCGACGTAGGCGGCTTTGCGTTGATCAATTTCGGATTCCATGTCGCTACTACGCCTTTATAATGGATTGTGCGCGCGCAAGGCGTCCGGTCAGGTTGTGCCGCGCAAGGATATCGCCCAGGCGTTTCAAATCAACAGCGTTCTGCTCCAGGAACATGGCGACGCGCAGATAGTCTTTCGTGCGACCGGTTTTGAGCGCAACCGCGCAAAGGTGCTCTGCAGTGAACACGCGCGTAGGAATTCCATCGTACTCGGTTTCGATGGCCGTTTGAATCGCCTCACGAACCAATTCGTTTGTATCGGGCAATATCTGCACTGGCCACTCATCGAACCGGACATATTCGTGTTCGATGGAGCCGCCCAAAGCAACCAGAGCATCGTAGATGGGCGTCAAACTCAACAGGCCGTCCGCGGACGGCGCAGGAAATACAAAGACGTCGATATCCTCGGTTTGCGTTGCTTCCATATGGAACGAGGCTCCAATAGCGCCGCCGATCGCGTAACGTTCAATAACGTGATCCGCGACTAGTTGATTGAGTGCATGAAGGGCAGTTTGCATGCGCGTAATATCCCACAAGTCCCCGAATTTAAACAACGTATAGAGTGTTTGCGTGACAGATTCAGCCAAATGAGATACACTGAATACATGCATTCAAATAGAGGCTAAGTCATGGCAACCTCAATTCGCCTTGATCCACTGATCGAGCAACGGCTGGACCAACTGGCTGTACAGACTGGCCGTACCAAGGCGTATTACCTGCGAGAGTTGATCGCGAACGGCCTGGATGACCTGGAAGACTACTACCTCGCCGCCGCGACGATGGAGCGTGTCCGCAAGGGCGAAGAGAAGGTCTATTCCGCGGCGCAAGTAAGGAAAGAGCTTGGCCTGGGCGATTAACTATACCGACACGGCCAGAAAGCAGCTTCGTAAGCTCGACAAGCAATCTGCAAGGCGCATCCTCGATTTCATGGACGAGCGCGTTGCAGGCCAGGAAGACCCGCGCGGCATGGGCAAGGCATTAACCGGTCCAAGGCTTGGCGCGTACTGGCGCTACCGCGTCGGCGACTATCGAATCATCTGCGACATACAAGATGGCGCACTGTTCGTGCTGGTGGTCGAACTCGGCAATCGGCGTGAAGTGTACCGGTGAACCGCAGCCGGCGGCCCGGAAGGAGCAAAGCGTATCCTGAAAGGGAGGATTGCATCCGGGAAGATCGCATGTCAAATAATCTTCGCGGATGGCGGGCCGGATGCCCTCTGCGGGAAATTTTTGATCGGCGATTTAACACCAGTGTGATGCTCGCAACCGGAGATACCCGTCGGAAATCCCGTCACGGAAACCGGTTGCGAAGCGCACCATCTACCGAAGTATCGCGTGCGCGTTGCGCACCCTACACCCGCTTGGCCACGTCCAATTGTTTATCGGATAGCGCCGGCCCGGTGTATCCGGCAATACCGATGCAATCCGATGCGCGCCCGTCTTGTTACGTATCAACATGTTGCAACATAGAGCAACGGCGTATACACTTGCCGTAACAATTTCGAGGAGGCATCATTTATGAGCGGCACGGTACAAGTCGGTCAGATAGTTCAAGAATGGGGCAACGGCCTTGCCGTCCGGATAACCGCGCCCGTGGCAAAGGCGGCAAGGTTTTCACAAGGGCTTCCCGTTACCGTGGAAGTGGTCGAGGAGGGAATCCTGATCCGCCCGGCGGGCAAGCCGCGCCTGACGCTTGAACAGAAGCTAAAAGCTTTTGATCCGAAAATTCACGGCGGCGAGGCCATGATGAGCGGCCGCGTCGGCGCGGAAGTGTTCTGATGCCGGCTGGCAAACCGTGGGTTCCTGACCGGCGAGACATTATCTGGATTAATTTTAGTCCGCAGTTGGGCCGTGAAATGAAGGACGAACACCCGATGCTCGTTTTGTCAAACAAGATGTTTAATGAGCGTACCGGGATCGTTATTGGCTTGCCCATGACCCACGCGGCATTCAACGACACGAACCCGTTCGCCGTCAAATTTGCGGGGCCGAAGGGAGAAGTAGGCTATGTGCTGTCACACCAGCCAAAATCTTTTGACTGGCGCTTGCGGCGTGCGCGGCCACACCTGTTTAAGCAGGTTTCGCCAAGCGTGTTTGAATCCGCATGCACAGAACTAAACTCGATTATTCGGATTGGCGTTTGATCACGATGCGAGTTGCCGCCACGCCCATCAGAATACTGTCAATCGCTACCACATCAAGCCGGCGGCCAAGGCAAGCCCTGCGACCCCGTTTCGCGTTGCAACACGGCCTTGTCTGTAACCGCCATGCCGACATGGGACTGGTCGTTGCCTTTGCCCATTGTTGGGAAGGGTTGTGCGTTGAATAGCGGATAGTAGCTGTCGTGGATGGTAACTGTTCCGGTTCCTGCGGCGACTGCAAGAACCTTTCCCTCACCCCCGGCCCCTCTCCCGGAGGGCGAGGGGTGAAAAGCCCTTCTCCCCACGGGAGAAGGGTTGGGATGAGGGAGGCAGCGCTCTCGAACCTGAATAGTTACCGTGGATGAGGCTATCGCCGCGGATGGCGGGCCAGATTTCGCCATCGAGAAATTTTGGGTCACGCCCTGCAAACGATCTGGTTTGGCGTGCGGCGCACGGGAACACCTGATGTAACGAGACCGGATAAACTGCGCTATAGTAACCAACATGGACACCTTCACATTACTCCGGCAGCGCAAGCCGGAAATCCTCGCCATTGCAGCCCGGTACGGCGTGGGTAACGTCCGCGTATTCGGCTCGGTGGCGCGTGGAGAAGATTCCGAGTCCAGCGATATTGATTTATTAGTAAGCATGGATAAAAACCGCAGCCTCTACGACCTGATTGGTTTTCAACAAAACATCGAGAAAATATTGGGCAGAAAGACCGACGTGCTCACGGAGAACGCCATTAGCCATTACTTGCGTGCTCGTATTTTGGGTGAGGCGCAGACGTTGTGACCAAGGATACTACCGTCTACTTGCTGCATATTTTAGACTGCATAGGATGGATCAAGGAATTCGTTCAACCCGGCAAGGAATGGTTTTTTAAGGATCGAAAAACCCAAGATGCCGTCACTCGCAACCTTGAAATCATCGGGCAGGCTGTCAAGGATATTGGCTCTGACGCGCTTGCAAAAAGCCACCCCGATATTCCGTGGGCTCAAATCTCCGCCACACGAAATGTATTAGCACATCAGTATCTTGGCGTTGACAATGATCTGCTGTGGAATATTATTGAACGCGAATTGCCACAGTTAGAACGCGCAGTTGCCGAACTGCTGGACGTATTGAACACGCAACAGAAAAAAAACTCCCAAGAACTGTAGAACCGTGGGGCAATCCCAATTGCACCGAGTGACGAATTTGCAGTCCGCAGCCGACGTTACACACTCAAGCCTGCGGCCACGGCAGGCCCAGTGATGCCGCTTCGCGGCGCAAGGCAGCCGTGCCGGCAACGCCCATGCCGACATGGGACTGGCCGTCGCCCTTGCCCATCGTCGGGAAGGGTTGTGCGTTGAATAGCGGATAGTAGCTGTCGTGGATGAGGCTATCGCCGCGGATGGCGGGCCAGATTTCGCTATCGAGAAATCTCTGCTCTCGTCCGCTGGGCGGATTGCCGTATGCGGCCATGAATCGTTGTATGCGCGCTTCGACAAAAAGCGGGTTATCGGTGCGCGCGCCCCACAGGCCCGGCAGCACCAGATTGCGATGAAGAATGTGGTCGCGCATCACGTGCGCGCGCCTGCCGCTGTGCAACCATGCGGCAACCGCGGCGGCTTCTTTTTCGGACAAGCGTGCGCTGCTGCTGCGGCACAGAAACACGGCAACGCCGGGGTCGTCGGCGACAAGGTTCGCCCATAGCGCGGGCGGAACATGCGGGTATTGCCGACTGGCATCGATTATCTCTGCACCATTTTTCTGTAATGCCGCCGTGACGCGCGGCGGCACGGTTTGGCCAACATAAAAACGGCATTTCCAACCTGGATAGTGGCGCTGTGCAAGCAGGGTATTTGCGCTTGCACCAAGCGCGGATTTCGGGTCGGCATCCACCAGCGTGAAGGAAACCACTCGCGCGTCGCCACGTGCGAGCGACATGATGTCGGCGGCAGGCGATACCTTGGCTATCGACATCAAGGTGTTATCCGCGAATGTCAGGAGCCTG
>JANPOH010000297.1:0-20424 GCA_031427895.1 Betaproteobacteria bacterium | reverse complement strand
AACCATTCAACCGCTACGCTGGCATCCAGAACAAAGCGCTCAGCGGGCATGGCGCGCCGCGCGGATTTCCTTGAGATACGCCTGGCCCGACTTACCAGCGCGCGGATGTTTATCGCGCCGCATCGCGCTCAACAATAACGTCGCGGCACGCAGTCGCGACGTGCGCGCCTTTGCCGGCGCCGCGCGCAATAAGTAAACGCCTTCCGCCATCGGAATCTTGATGAGTTTGTCTGGGGCGTTCATACCTATATCCGGGGTAATGAATCAAAGAGGCCTGGTCTTGCCGGAAGCGTGATCGCGCAGCGCCTTGTCCGCCAGCGCATCCAGTTTGCCCACGCTGACATCGCGCTCGAACTGGCGATCCCATGCATTGGCATCGAACTCTGCGAACCACACGCGAAACTTTGCCAGTTCCGCTTCGGGCAGGTTCTGGATTTTCTGTTCCAATTGTTCGACTTCGCTCATGGGAAATTCTCCGTGATGCCATTCGTCATTTTAGCAATGGTTGGCTTTCGTTTGCCGTAGTTTCCTTCAGCGAGTGAGACTACACGCTGCTTTATCAAAAGCGTGACGCAATGAGGACGATTACGCATTATTCGCAAAAATCATCATGCAATAAATAATGTTTAAAAACAAATACTTACAATACAATCGCCGTAGCAACCGTAGCCCGGCAAGGAGCGAAGCGTATTCCGGGGCAACGATGGATGATAGGTCCCGGAGTCAATTTCTTTTCACCGGCTGTTAGCCAACGATTAACTGGAATGACTTCCGCCTGTTTCTAAGCAGCAACAGGCGTAATTTCACGCTCAATGCGTTTGGCGTTTGCGCGCTCGGCAAGCCGCAGGTCATACGCTGCCTGCAAATTAAGCCACGAACGCGCGTCGCCGCCAAAGTAGCGCGCAAGGCGCATGGCCGTATCCGCAGATACACCGCGCCGCTCGCGCACAACGTCGTTGATGCGCGGCGCGGGAACATTCAGCGCCTTGGCCAGGGCATTCGCGCTCAAGTTAAGCGGCAGCAGATAATCTTCGCGTAACACTTCGCCGGGATGTACCGGCCGCATGCCGTTTTTAAACATGGTCATTCTCCGTTAGTGATAATCCACTATTTCTACGTCTTCCGGGCCAGACGCCGTCCATCGGAAACACAGCCGGTATTGGTCGTTGATGCGCACGCTGTGCTGGCCTGCGCGATCACCCCGCAATGCCTCCAGCCTGTTGCCCGGCGGCGCGCGCAGGAATTCCAATGTTTCCGCCGCATCAAGCTGGGCCAGCTTTCGCATGGCGACGTTTGCAACACCTGAAAACCGCCGGCTCTTGCCTGTCTCGAACAACGCTTGCGTTTCCGCGCACTGGAAGCTCTTGATCATGGCTCACAGTATATAACGAGTAACGTTAAACGTCAAAACACGATATTTCAATTATATGTTTAAAAACAAGTAGTTATGTATATATCTGCTGGCAACTACGGCGCCATCCCCAGCGTCTTCGCATCCCGCGCCCAGCGCGCCAATTCGCGCTGTAAAAACGCCTGACTTGCTTCGCGCGTGTTGGCAAACGTTTCGATATCCAGCTCCAGCACGCGGGTTTTGAAATCCGCCTGCGCCACCACGGCGGACAAATCTTTGTGCAGCTTTGCCTCGACTGCCCCCGGTATGCGCGCGGGGCCGACGAACATCCACCACTCGACGTGATCGAAGCTGGGCACGCCGGATTCGGCCAGCGTCGGCACATCGGGCATGGTCTGAAAGCGTTGGGCGCTGGTCACGGCGATGGCCTTCAGGCGCCCGGATCGGATGTGCTGCGCGAACGCGGTGGGAGTGGCCATCAGCATGGCGATCTGCCCGCCGATGAGATCGGTCACTGCTGTTGCGCCGCCTTTGTACGGCACGTGAATGACATCGATGCCGGTGGCGCGCTTTAACGCCTCCATCGCGCGATGGCCGTTGGTGCTGGCGCCGGGGCTGCCGTAGGCGTATTTGCCGGGAGCCGCTTTGACCACCGCAAAAAATTCGGCGGGCGTGCGCGCGGCGAAATCCGCGCGCACGGTCAGCGCGGCGGGTGCTGCGCCAAAGTAGAGTATGGCGCGCAGATCGCGCGCGGTGTCGTAGCGCAGATCGTTGCGAACCGCCGGGTTGGTTGCCAGCGTGCTGCCGAATAAACCCAGCGTGTAGCCGTCGGGCGTGGCGCGCGCCACGGCCTCGGTGGCGATCACCGCGCCGCCGCCGGGACGGTTTTCGACCAGCACGTTTTGTTTCCATGGCGCGGTGAGGCGCTCGGCCACCATGCGCGCCACGATGTCGGATGCGCCGCCCGCGCCTGCGGAGAGGATGAAGCGCACGGGTTTGGTGGGAAATTCCTGGGCGAGCGCCACAGGCGACACACAAACTACCAGCGCAAGTATCGCGCTACGCCACGCAAGCCTCACGCTGCCGTTCCCGCGCAGGCGGGAACCCATAACACAGCGCCACTTGAGACGGCCCATGGGATCCCGCCTTCGCGGGAACGACGGGGTCGGTTGGAGCACGCTTCGACAGCCAGGCTGCATACCAGCAATCAATGCCCTTCAAGCTTTTTTTCCAGCGCCGGATCAAACTTGCCGTCGATCAGCACAAACGCGATATCGCACGGCGCATTCGAGCGGTTGCTCCACGCATGATTGGTGCCGCACTGGATCATCATGTCGCCCTGCTTCAACAGCACTTCGCTATCGTCGAGCACACAGTAAATTTCGCCGCTGAGTATCAGCACATAGTCGATGGTCTCGGTGCGATGCATTAGCGGATGGCGTCCGTTTTTGCCGAAGGTGGAAGCCTGCTCGTTGCCGAGCGCGGCGAAGAGTTTTTTCGCCTGCTCCGCGTTCATGTTACGAATCTCTGGCCCCTCCGGCAGGATGCGGTTGATGCGGAACACGGTGCCGTTTTTTTCGGGCATCTGGCGGCGCGGACCCAGCGTCGGTTCTTCGTGCTTGGCCACCACGGGCGTGGGCGTGGCGCTGGTGCGCCAGATGTCCGTTGAAACATAACCGGGGCGCGCCGGGTTGGTCATCACGAAGGGCGCGGGGCCGTCCGAGATTACGATGGCCTTGCCGTTTTCGTCGTGGCCCGTGACTACACGTCTAACCATTTGCCGCTCCTTGTTTTCTGCATCGCTGGATTTCGCATTATCGTCGAAATTGTTGCGCTGTCGCCGCCTGCGCGGGAATGACGGCGTTGGGTTATGATCTTTCGCGCAGAAAAAATAACCGCTGCTTCGTGGAGGAACAAGCCGTTGAAAACATCTCGCACCCTGCTCTTGCTGGCGCTTGCCGCCGCCCTGCCTGCCGCTTTCGCGCAACCTGCCGCATTTGCACAGCCCGCCACAAAATGGCCGGACAAACCCGTGCGCGCCATCGTGCCTTTCGCACCCGGCGGCGGCACCGATGTAGTGGCCCGCATTCTTGCGCCTAAACTCTCCGAGGCGTTCGGCCAGACATTCATCATCGACAATCGCACCGGCGCGGGCGGCTCCATTGGCGTTGAGATGGTGGTACGGGCCAATCCCGACGGCCACACCATACTTATCGGGGCATCGAGTTATGCCTCCAACGCGGCGCTCTACAAGCTGCCCTACGATCCGATCAAGGGCTTTGCGGCGGTGTCGCTGATTACCCGCGGGCCTTTTGTATTTGCGGTGCATCCGTCGGTGAAGGCGCCTAATCTGAAAGAGTTCATCGATCTGGCGCGCGCAAAACCCGGTGCGCTGACATTCGGCTCGTCAGGCACCGGCAGCGTGCCGCATCTGGCCACCGAAATGTTCCGGCAAATGGCCAAACTGGAAATGACTCACGCCCCATACAAGGGCGATGCCCCCGCGATCGTCGATCTGCTGGGCGGGCATATCCAGATTTACTTCGGCGGCTCGCTGGTGATGGCCTCGCACATCAACGCCGGCAGACTGCGCGGGCTGGCGGTCACCACCGAGAAGCGCTCACCGGCCATGCCCGACCTGCCCGCGATAAGTGAAATGGTGCCCGGCTATTCGGCCACCACCTGGTTCGGCATGTGGGTGCCGCTGGGCACGCCGAAAGAAATCGTCGCGCGCCTGAATCAGGCCGTCGGCCGCTCGCTCAAACTGCCCGACGTGCAGGACCGCCTGCGTGCCAACGGCTACGACGACGGGCACAACACGCCCGAAGCCTTCAATCAGTTCATCGCCGAGGAAATCGCGAAGTATTCACGGGTGGTGAAGGCGGGGAATATTCGGGTGGAGTGACTTCCCTCTCCCGCAAGCGGGAAAGGGAACCCAACGAACTACTGCTTGAACACCACCGGCGCCAGCGTGTTCTGGTCGATCATCACGTCGATCAGCGCGGGCTTGCCGCTGGCGAGTGCGCGTTGTATCGCGCCTTCGAGATCGCCCGGTTGGGTGACGCGCTCGCCGTAGGCGCCGAACACTTTTGCCAGGTCGCCAAAATTCGGGTTCTTGTAATCCACCGCGAAGAAGCGCCCGCCGAAATGCTCGTTCTGAAACGCCCGTTCGTTGCCCAAGCCCTCGTCGTTGAAGATCACATGCACCACCGGGATGTTTTCGCGCACGGCCGTTTCGAGTTCGCCGATGTTGCACATGATGCCCATGTCGCCGGAGGCGGAAATCACCGGGCGCTCCGGGCAGGCGAGTTTTGCGCCGAGCGCTATCGGGAACGAGCCGCCCACCGACGCCCAGTCGTCGATGCACATGAAGGTAAACGGATCGTAGCTCTTGAAGTAGCTGCGCACATGCTTGCCGCCGTTGCCGGCATCGACCACGCAGACGCCGTTTTTCGGCAGCACTTTGCGGATCATGTGCGCGACCCACTGCGATTGAATCGGCACGGCGTCGGGCTTTAACACCGCGTTGAGTTCCGCATCGAAATCGGCGCGCGCCTTAGCGACATCCACCCACGGTTTGCGGGCGGCAGACTTGCCCGCCCTTTCCGCCAGTCCCTTGATGAAGCTCGCCGACGACCCCGCGACGCCCATTTCCACCGGGAAAATGATGCCGATTTGTCCGGGCGCGCTGGTGTGGTGGATGATCTTCGCGCTTTCGCTGAACACGCCGTATTTGTACATGGTCGAGAACACGTCGAAGTGCGAACCGACGGCGATGATGACATCCGCCTTGGGTGCATTTTTGTTCGCGCTGCTGAAGCCATTGCGTCCCAGCGGCCCCAGCGCCAGCGCATGCGTGGACGGAAACCCATCGGGTGAATATTGCAGCACGGCGACCGGAATGCCCGTTGCCGTAGCGAGCTTTTCCATCTCGGCGATGGCTTTTTCTTTCATCACGCCGCGCCCCACCACGAACAGCGGACGCTCTGCCTTGCTGATCAGCGCCCACGCCGCATCAAGCTGCGCCGGATCACACACCGCCTGCACGGTGGCGCGATAGGCCGTGGGGGCAATCGGCTCCGGCTTCACGCTTTGCAGCATCACTTCGTTCGGTGCTTCGATATGCACCGGGCCTTGCGGCTCGGCCAGCGCCACGCGAAATGCCTTACGCACCATTTCCTGAATCCGCTCCGGGTACGGAATGCTGTAGGCCCATTTGGTAATCGGCTTCATGAATGGAATCTGGTCGAGATCCTGCGTCGCATCGCGCTCGCGCATTTCACTCTCTTGCACGCCGCAAATGCTGATGAGCGGCACGTTGCCTTTGTTCGCGGCGGCAATCGCCGTGACCATATTGGTGAGGCCCGGTCCTTCGGTCGCGGTGACCACCGCCGGCGCATTGCGCGCGCGCGCGAAGCCGTACGCCATGAACGCCGCGCCCTGCTCGTGGCGCGTGAGGATGAAGCGTATTTGCGGCGTTTCACGCAGCACATCGAGAAACGCCAGGTTCTGCGTGCCCGGAATGCCGAACACGTGATCGATGCCTTCGCGTAGCAAACCATCCACCAGCGCGCGTGAGCCCGTGATCGTGCCGACTTTTTTGTTCTCAGTGCCGTCCATGACCGCCATCCTTATTTATATAAATTATTCAATAAAAACAAATACTTACGATAACACCCCTTACCGCAGATGCTGGTTGAAAAATTCCACCGTGCGCTGCCACGACAGCTTCGCCGCCGCTTCGTCGTAACGCGGCGTGGTGTCGTTGTGAAAACCGTGCTGCGTGTTCGGATAACTGTAGTGTTCGTAGCGCACGTTGTTGGCTTTCAACGCGGCTTCATACGGCGGCCAGCCGTCGTTGATGCGCGGATCATCCGAGGCATTTTGGATCATGATCGCCGCCTTGATTTTGGGCACGTCGCTGGCCGCCGGTTGCCCACCGTAATACGCCACACCGGCGGCAAGGTCAGGCAAGCGCGTCGCCAGCAGATTGACAATGCCGCCGCCGAAACAAAAACCGACCGTGCCGATTTTACCGGTGCATTCGGGCCGCGCCTTGAGCACGCCAGCGCCGGTGACCAAATCTTCAATGCGCTTTTTCGTATCCTGCTTGGCAAACAGTTCACGGCCTTTGTCTTCGTCGCCCGGATAACCGCCCACCGGGAACAGCGCGTCCGGCGCAAACGCGACAAAATTCAGCAGCGCCAGACGCCGCGTGACATCTTCGATATACGGATTCAAACCGCGGTTCTCGTGAACCACATACACGCCGGGCAGCTTGCCGCTCATCCTGGCGGGCTTCACCAGATAACCGCGCATCCTGCCGTGGCCCTGTGGCGAATCATATTCAAGGTACTCGGCGTGGATGCGCGAATCGTCTTTTTTGACCTGCTGCGCCCATGCGAAATTCGGTTGCAGGGCTTGCAGCATGGCGGCGGCGGTCATGCCGCCCACCGCGAATTTCGCGGCCTCGTCCAGAAACTCACGGCGGCTTTTGCCGCCATGCACATAGCCGTCGAACAACCGCAACACTTCAGGCGGAAAATCACTCGCTTTTTTGCGCTCCATTGCCGCGTCTCCTCATTTTAAAAAAATCACGCCGGGGAGCGAAAGCATCCGTCAGCGCCACGCCCCAGTCAAGCCCCAGTGTAACGATTTGACAAACCGCGCGCCGGGGAGTTTGATGGCGGTCCGTTGATGGGAGGCAAGTCATGGCAAAGCTGCGGGTGGCGAAAAGTTTTATCGAATACCAACTGTTCGGCGGCGCGTTAAGCCCCGTCAGCATCGACAATATCCACATGACGGTGGACGGCTATGTCGTGTTCGATATTTCCGGCGGCTGCGTGCCCGATGTCGAATGGGTCAGCAGCGTGACCTCGGAGCCGGATAAGAAACTGGCGTTTATGCCGGACTGACGCCCGGCTATCCCAACAATCAACCAACACTCACTGGGAGCGAACTGCATGAAAATAAGGCCCCTTACAATGGTCGCTGCCGCCGTGCTCGCGGCAAGTTTCCCGCTGCTCGCGCAGACGCAGGCGCAGGCACAAAACAAAGCGCCAGGCGCCTACCCCAACAAACCCATCCGCCTGATCGTGCCCTACCCGCCCGGCGCGGGCACGGATTTCACCGCGCGCGAGATCGGCAAAATCATCACCGAGGCGCTGGGCCAGCAAGTGGTGATCGATCATCGTCCCGGCGCCGCCGCCACGCTCGGCCATGCGCTGATGGCCAAGGGCGTGCCCGACGGCTACACGCTGGGCTTGGGCACCACCGGCGGGTTGGTCTCGGGCCCGGCATTGCTGGGCAACAAAATCCCGTACGATCCGCTGAAGGATTTCGCCCACATCGGCCTCGCCACGTACGTGCCGTACGCGCTGATCGTCAACGCCAACATGCCGGTGAAGGATGTGCGCGAATTCATCGCGCTGGCGAAAGCATCGCCGGGCAAATTCAACTACTCCTCGCCGGGCGTGGGCACGCCCAACCACATCGGCGGCGCGATGCTGGTCACACTCGCCGGCATTGATCTGCTGCACGTGCCGTACAAAGGCAGCGCGCTGTCGCTGGCCGATCTGATCGCCGGCACCATACACCTCACCATCACCGGCCTGCTGACGACGATGCCGCACGTGAAAAGCGGCCGCCTCAAGGTGCTGGGCGTCGGCCACACGCAGCGCATCAAATCCGCGCCGGATATTCCCGCCATCAACGAAACCATACCCGGCTACTACAACACCGGCTGGTGGGGGCTGGTCGCGCCGGCGGGCACGCCCAAGGCAATCGTCGATAAGCTCAACCCGGTCATGAACAAAGGTCTGATGTCGCCTGAAATCAACCAGCGATTTTTTGTCAACGGCCTGGAGGTGGCGACCTCCACGCCGCAAGGCTATCAAGACATCATCCGCAACGATCTGCAATCCTGGCGCAAGCTGATTAAGGATTCGAGGATCAGCGTGGAGTCGTTGCCGTAGGCGCGGCACGCCGGTGCCGCCGGTTAGCGGCGCGGGCGTCTCGCGCCACACCACTTTGCATTTACCGTTTGTGCAGCGCGCGTTGCATGTTGGTACCATCGTGGCGCAAAATCAACCGCATGCATCGCTGCTGTCCCGAGTCTGAATTCGTCACGCCGAGGTAATTCCCCTGATGACCACCACCCCGCCCCGCACCTACGACCCGCGCACTTTCAAGGCGCTGACGTTTCATGACGCCACGCCGCGGTTTCGCGACGGCAGCCATGGCAACGATTCGCCGCGCGCGTATCTCGAACGCTGCCTCGACACCATCGCCGCGCGCGAGCCGGTGGTCAAAGCCTTCGTGGTGCTGAACGAAGCCAACGCCCGTGCCGCCGCCGACGCCAGCAGCGCGCGCTGGAAAGCCGGCGCGCCGCTCTCTGCCATCGACGGCATGCCGATCGCGATCAAGGATTTGCTCGAAACCCGCGACATGCCCACCGAAATGGGTTGCGAGGCGTATCGCGGCAACTTCACCGGCCGCGACAACGCGGCGGTGTGGGCGCTGCGGCAAGCCGGTGCGGTGATCCTCGGCAAAACCGTCACCGCCGAGCTCGGCGGCACGCAGCCCGGCCCCACCACCAATCCGTTCGATCCGGCCTGCACCCCCGGCGGCTCATCATCGGGCTCGGCAGCGGCGATTGCCGCGCACATGGCCCCCGCCGCGCTCGGCACGCAAGTCGGCGGCTCCGTCATACGCCCGGCGGCGTACTGCGGCAACATCGCGTTAAAACCCACGCAGGGCGCGATCAATCGCGGCGAGCGCCAAACCACCAGCATGAGCACCACCGGCGTACACGCCGGCAGCATTGAGGATATGTGGCAGGTCGCCATCGAAATCGCGCGCCGCGCGGGTGGAGACCCCGGCAAGCCGGGATTGTTCGGCCCCAACACACCGCCCGAAGCTGTAAAGCCGCAACGCTTGATCGTGATCGAATCCGCCGGCTGGGCCGTGGCCGACGCCGCCACCCGCGCGGCATTTGAATCGCTGATGGAAAACCTCGCGCGAACCGGCGTTACGTTAATCCGGCGCCGCGACCACGCATGGATCGAGGCGCTGGAGCAATCCATCGTCAACGCCGCCCACATCGCCAACACCATCACCGCGTGGGAAAACCGCTGGTATCAGGCCGCGTTGATCGAAAAAAATCCGCAAGGCGTCAGCGCGCGCCTGAAAGCCACGGTGAAAAAAGCCGAGGCCATGACGCCCGACGATTACCGCGCGCTGCTGCATCAACGCGCCGCCGCGCAACAATGCCATCAAACACTCGCCCCGCTCGCCGACGCCATCATCATGCTCAGTTGCCCCGGCCCCGCGCCGCTGTGGCCCGGCGACGTGCCGGGCCAGCCGCTCGCGCCGCGCCCCACCGGCGATTCGGTGTGCAACACGCCCAGCTCCATGCTGCACGCGCCATGCGTGACGATGCCGCTGCTGGGTGTTGATGGCATGCCGGTGGGCGTGCAGTTGATGGGGCAGCAGCATGAGGATGCGCGGGTTACTGGTTTGGCGCGATGGGTTATCGGGGCGGTGACGCCTGTTGTTGCGCCCTGAAGATCATTCGCGCGGCGCGAATTGGATTGGAGCGCCGTTCGATCCACATTACTGCGACCGTGCATAATCATGAGCGTTATTTTGACGGGAGAGCGGGTTGTTTGACGCACATATCATTCTCTCGGTAGCGGGCACGTTTCTGCTCGCCGGCGCGGTCAAGGGGGTTATCGGACTTGGCCTGCCAACGGTTAGCTTGGCGCTCCTGACCGTGGCGTTTGATTTGCCAAGCGCCATGGCATTGCTGCTGGCACCCTCTTTCGTCACAAATCTCTGGCAGGCGATGGTTGGCGGCAACGGGAAGGCCATCTTGCTTCGACTCTGGCCGTTTCTTGTCATGGCAACAGTGACCGTTTGGATTGGTGCCGCCGCCCTAACGCGCGTCGATCCGTCGTTGCTGACCACGCTCCTTGGAATGCTTCTCGCAACATACGCGATAGTGAATCTGGGAGGGATTCGACTGACAATCCCCGCGCGTCACGAGGCATGGGCCGGCCCGTTAATGGGTTCGGCAAACGGCGTGCTTACCGGAATGACAGGTTCGTTTGTAGTGCCTGGCGTGATGTTCCTTCAGGCAATCGGGCTTTCGAGAGACATGCTTATTCAGGCAATGGGCATGTTGTTCACCGCATCCACCGTGGCGCTTGCGTTCGCGCTGCAAAAATCCAATCTCCTGACTGTCGATCAGGGCATTCTTTCGGTTGGTGCGGTGCTTCCGGCAATAGCCGGAATGATCCTGGGTCAAAGGGTGCGGAAGATGCTGCCGGAGCCGCTATTTCGCAAGGTTTTCTTTATCGCGCTTCTTGCGCTTGGCGTTTATATTATCGCCAGCGCGCAGGGATTATTTCGATAGCGCGGTGGATACGCTATATGCGCCCACGCGTTGCGGCGCATTCCACGTTCAGCCACAAAACTTCAGTTTGCTCTCGGCGGCTTTCGATTGAGGATAAAAAGGGGCAAATTACGCTGAAGCGGCCCGGCAGTCGAGGGCGGCGATTCATGCGCGTGACGCGGGCTTTCGGTGGCAACTTTTACACGGGTTTGAAGTCCATATATTTTGATGCAAAGTCCAATAATTGCTGGTAAGGTAGTGGCGCAAGCAGGTTCTACCGTATGTTGAATCGAAGTCTCTTGGAGGAGACCCCCATGTTTAAACATATTCTGATGCCTACCGATGGATCAGCCCATTCCGAGCGCGCCATAGAGCGCGGCGTCGAGTTGGCAAAGCTGTGCGGCGCAAAAGTCACCGGCATTCACGTCATGCAGGATTACCAGATGATGATGGCGTCCGAGGGCATGGTGCCGCCGGGCATGGAAGAGCAGATGGACCGGCAGGCGCGCGATCAAGCCGCGAGCTTTCTGGCCTTTGTGCAAAAAACCGCCGATGCCGTCGGCGTGCCGTGCGAGACCTTGATCGCAAAAGGGCATCACGCCTACGATGCGATCGTCGATACCGCCAACGAGCGCGGCTGTGATCTGATCGTGATGACGGCGCGCAGCCGCAAAGGCCTGGCGGCGCTGTTGATGGGCAGTGAAGCCAGCCGCGTGCTGCACCGCGCGTCGATCCCGGTGCTGACCTTCCGCGCGATCATGAGTGCGGATCATCCCGACAAAAAATAATTTTGTCGGCACGCCACTCGCAAATACTACGTAAGTATTTGTTTTTAAACGATATTTTTGTTTCGTTGATTGGCCAGCAACGCGCGCTGATACGCTGGGCGCGCGGCGACATGCGCGAGGTAATCGTGCAGCGCATCGGGTAGCTCGATGTTGCGGCGGATTGCGCCGTTCAGACAACTGGCAAACAAAATATCCGCGCCGCTGAAATGTTCGCCCAGCACGTACGGTTTGTCTTCAAGACGCACGGCGGCGGCCTTGGCCTGTCGCGCAAAGCCATCACGCGCCGCTTGCAGTGCATGGGGCGCTTCGCCGTAGAGGGTGTGCAGGTCTTCGTGTTTGCGAATCACGTACAGCGTGTTCGCATCAAGCTCCATCATCACAAAAAAACACCATTGGTCGTAACGCGCGCGCTCACGCGGACCGGCGGGCGGGCATAAATGCTTCGGTGCGCCATAGGTCGTGCCAAGGTAATTGACGATGGCCGCACTTTCGGTCAACACAAAATCATCCTCCTGCAGCGCGGGAATCTTCTGGCTGGGATTGATCTGAGCATATTCCGGCGTGAGCGTTTCGCCGGAGCGCGAGGTGATGGGCCGCCGCTCGTAAGGTAAATCCAGTTCCGCCAGCATCCAGTGCGCGCGCAAGGTGCGCGAGGTGCCCACGCCCCACAGCACGCGGCTCATCGCTACGGCTGCGCCGGAACGCCCGTCAGATAATTGTAGAGATTGCCCACGTTCATTTTCTGCACGGCGGGCGACATGCCGTCCTGGCCGACATCCATCGGGTAGCGGTCGGTCATCGCGATGAGTTGAACAATCGCTTCGTCGCGCGTCATGCCGCGCTCGATGGCGTCCTTCACATACGCTTTCCATTCTTGAATAAACGCGCCCTGCTCGTTGAGATAACTTTTCCCGCAGATATCACCATGGCCCGGCACGAAAATTTCTTCTTTCAGTTTACGCAGCGACTCCAGCGACATCAGCCACAGATCGGGGTTGGCCTCCTGCAACCACGTCTGCACCTTGTGAAAAATATTGTCGCTGGTGAACACCACGCCTTCTTCCTTGATGCAAATCGCCGCCTGATACATGGTATGCCCCGGCATGTGTATCATTTCAAACGTGTGATTGCCGACGTGCATGGTCATGCCGTTCTTGAAGGTGATGATCGGCGCGTTCGGGCGATAACCTTCGAGCAGCTTCGGCTCCTCCGGGCCAAAGGTCGAAACCCGCGCCACGTGCGCCGCCATGTCGGTGCCGAGGATGCGCGTGCGCACGCCTTCGTGCGCGATCACCGGCACATCGAAAAAGGCATTGCCGGTCCAATGGTCGCCGTGCGGCTCGGTGTTGATGATGTAACGCAGCGTGCCGTGTTTGGCGATTTCGGCTTTCAGTTTCAGCGCATCGCTCGGCTTGTGCGGCGTGTCGATCAGCACCACGCCGTCGCTGGTGGTGACAAAGCCGTGATTGCAACCGCGGATGCAGGTTTCGACGTAAACATTTTTGGTGAGTTGTTGCATGAAGGCTCCCTGTGGATTGCAGTTACAGAATAATTTCGCGGGCCGCGCCGCGCACATCCATTTCAAATTCAAGATCGATCACCGGTGGACGGGCGTAGTGCCACGTCAGCCCCGCGTTGCACGCGCCCCGCGCCGCCAGAACCTCGCCGACCAAGTGCCCGATATTTTGCACGGTATAGGCCTGCGTGGAAACCGCATCCGCCCAGCCAAAACCCAGCAATCCGAGACGACGTTCCATCTCGGCCACCACGAACAGCACTTTCTCGCGCATGCCTTCGGGCGAGGTGTCGCCGAGGCGCACGATGCGGCTGCGATACGTGCCGGCATGCGCGCGCGCCTCGCCGCCGCCGGCGAGGATGAACGTTCCGCGCGTGGATGCCGTGGGTACCGTATAGGAAAACGCCACCATCACCGGCGCGCCGGGCGCACCGTACAGCGGGCACACATTGGTGCGCGCCACCGGGTTCGCCGGATGCTCGTTACCTTGCGCGCCTTGATAAATGCCCCAGCGCTCCAGCGTGGTGACATACGCCTTGTTGAAATCAATAAAGCCCTGCTCGGTGAATTGCGCGGGAGAACGCAGCTCGCACGCCGCGAACGCGGTGACGGGCCGGCCGATATTTTTCAGATGCGCCTCGACGGCAGCGAACGCATCGGCGAGCGGTAATGGCTTGAAAAACCGCGCGCGCTCGATTTCAAAACCCGGCTCGGCGGCCACGCCACCGGAGTATTGAAACACCGCTTTGATATAGCGGTAGCCGCCTGCGGTGAATACGGGGACTGCGGACATGAATCTCCCATCGACACTCAAATCAGATCATGGCATGGCAACCGCTACACCACCTTGATAGGGGTAGGGAAGGACGCTCGCCCTCCCCTCCCTCCGAACCGTGCGTGCGGTTCTCCCGCACACGGCTCTCCAGTCGAGAGTTTCCACATCGAGATTGACCGTCAACACAGTATGACGCAAGTGAGACGCACACTGTGCAGTGAAGGGGTACTGCGGCATAGTGTCGGCTACACCCATACGGATTTCCCAGGAATTGCTCGTTGCAATTAAATTCGTTTAAAAACAAATAGTTACATAACACCATCCTATGCGGCCTATAGCGCGCCGAGCGCGCACAATATACAAACGATGACGAACACGCTACCCACATTATTTCTCTCGCACGGCTCGCCGATGATGGCGCTGGCCGAATGCGCCACCACGCAATTTTTCACAACACTTGGCGCGGAGTTGCCGCGCCCGCGCGCGATCCTCATGGTGTCGGCGCATTGGGACACCACGCAGCCCGCCGCCAGCATCAGCGTACAGCCCGAAACCATTCACGATTTCTACGGCTTCCCTCCGCCGCTGTATGAACTGCGTTACCCCGCACCCGGCGCGCCCGATGTGGCACGGCGCGTTGCGGCATTGATCGACGGCGCCGGACTCGGTTCCACCGCGCTCGGCGAACGCGGCCTCGATCATGGCGCGTGGACGCCGCTGCGTTTTATGTATCCGGCGCACGACATCCCTGTGACGCAGCTCGCGGTGCAATCGCCGCTCGGCGCGAAGCATCACTACGACATCGGGCGCGCCCTCGCGCCGCTGGCGGACGAAGGCGTGCTGGTCATCGGCTCCGGCGGCATCTCGCATAACCTGCGCGAGTGGCGCTCCGTGCCGCCCGGCGCGCCGCCTGCGTGGTTGACGGAATTCGTCGCGTGGGTACGCAACGCAATCGAAACCCGCGACCACGCTGCGCTGATCGATTACGTCGAGCAAGCGCCGCACGCCGCGCGCAACCATCCGACCGACGAACATTTTCTGCCGCTGTTCGTGGCGCTTGGGGCGGCAGAGGCAAATGCACGCATCGTGCGTGAACTTAAGGACGAAACCGATCGCGCGCTATCGCTGGACAGTTATGTATTCGGGGCCTCGAACAGAAAACAACACCCGTAGGGCGGCCATGGTAAACGAGGCGCAGCGTATCCCGCCTTTTGCGGTATCCCTCGAAGGCGGGATGGCTCCCGCCCTACGTGACTACGCAACTACGCTGCCTCACTACGCCGCCGCAGCATCAGATATAAAAACAAGGGCGCGCCCGCCGCCAGCAGATGTTTCACCGAGTGCCCGCTGACGAACAATGACGTGAGTGCGTAAGTCTCCTTGTCGTAATACTCGGCCACTTTCGCCAGCGCGTAGAACAACAGGCCATACAGCAGGTAGCTGCGATGCGTGTAGCGTCCGGGGAACATCCCCAACATAAACGGGATTGCCAAGAGCGGCGCGCCCTGCACCCAGATGTACACCCGCAGATCATCGGTGTAGCGCCACCAGAACACGCTGGCGATGCCGATCAGCAACGCGGGCATCAGCACGGGCCGCTCGAATCGAGGCCCCAGATGTTCGCCCACCAGTGCCGCGAACAGGGCCATGAATGCGATGGTCATCGGCAGCCGATCCCACACCAGCGTATCGTCGTTGGGCGTGGCGTGGTAATAGCCGGAGCCGGCGAACACCAGCGCCACGCCCGTGAAAAAAATCGTCCACGACAGCCGCGCGCCGCTTTTGAGGTGGCGGTGACACCACCACGCGCCGATCACGCCCACCAGCAGAAACGCGAGATTGGACGCGACGTTGCCGAAGTTTTTTATGCCCAGGCAGGTTCGCACGTCGGCGAAGAAATGATAGCCCTTGTCTTGCGGTATGGGGGCATGAAGGAGCAGCAGATACAGCAAGGGCGCGACAACGATCACGATCAGCCATGCGACACGGCGTTTGAATTGCGGGTTATCCATCTACTTTGCCTTGTCGCAAAACCTGCACGCGCGCCTGAACGCGATCCCAGACACGATCCATTGCCAGGTTATGTTCGGTCAACGGCGTTGCTCCTGTTTTCACTGCCTCAAGGCTGTCCATGACCTTGGCGATAAACCACTCGTCGTATCCGTGCTCTTTTTCCATGAACTGCCTCATTTCCCCAACGGCACAATACCCAGTTCAACCGCCAGCACATCCAGCGCCGCCATCAGCGACGGCGGCATCGGCACGCCGTTTTTCAGCCGGTCCGCGCGCGCGGCATGCGCGCCTTCGCCGGGGATGTGGATGCGATCCACGCCGGGCAGGCGTTCGGAGTTACGCAAATCTTTCACCAGCGCATCGACGCTCTTTTTGAAATCAGCCACCGGCTGAAAGGCCTCGATGTTGATGGCGACGATGCAATGCCCGGTATTGGTGGGTGTCACGTCGTCGGCGTTGAAGTCAACCACATCGCGGCCCATCGCGGCACCGTTCAGTGTGCCCGCAAGCAAGCCGAACATGAGCGCCAGGCCATAGCCCTTGTAGCCGCCGATGGGCAACAAAAATCCTTCGTTGGATTTTTTCGGATCCGTCAGCGGCTTGCCCTGCCGATCCATCATCCAGCCTTCGGGCATCATCTCGCCGCGCTGTGCCTTGGTTTTGACTTTGCCGTAGGCGGCGACCGTGGTGGCCATGTCCAGCACCACCGGCGCTTCGTTTTCGCCCGGCAGCGCAATCGCAATCGGGTTGGTGGACAGCAGCATGTCGAGCCCGCCCCACGCCGGCAGATGGTTGGCGTTGCCCACCGCGAGATACAAACCGATCATGTTGTGCGCCACCGGCATGCTGGCGTAGAGCGACGCGGGGCCTGCGTGGTTGCTCCACTTTGCACCCACCCACGCCACGCCCGCGGTTTTGGCCTTTTCAATCGCTTTTTCAGTGGCGAATTTCATCACCAGATGGCCCATGCCGTTGTCGCCATTGACCAGCGCCATGGCGGCAGCTTCGCGCTCGATGCGGATGTTCGGCTTGACGTTCACCGCACCGCCCTTGATGCGGCGGATGTATTGCGGCAAACGAAAAATGCCGTGGCCTTCGGAGCCGTTGATATCGGCGCGCGCCATCAGTTGCGCGATGGTGTTTGCTTCGGGCGACGAAATACCCACCGTTTGAAACGCGCTGGCGATGAAGGCTTCGAGTTGTGCGGCGCTCATGCGCGAGACATTGGGCGTTGCGGACGACATTATATTTTCCTTTTAAAAACAAATAGTTATGATTGGTTACACGAGGCGGGCCACAGGCGCCGCCTGTGCGGCACGCACCAGCACGCTGCCCTCGAACAAGCGCCGTTGTGTGCGTAAAAACGACCCCCGCTCGGCCACCCACACGCCATCCTGGCAGCGCACTAGCGCGGCAGCCGTAGTCACCCCGGCAGGCATACCGATACGCAGCGCCGAATCCGGTTGATCGGTGGCGCGCGTCACTTCATGCACCACGGCGTTGGCGGTGCCGCCGCGCATGAACACGGCGGGAATCCGGATTTGCGTCATCTCATGTCTCTCAAAAAAGCGCTCACGGCTCCCCGAAGTATTGGAGCCGGTGCGTCTATGATATAGGCTGGCTCTATGCAGGGTAAGCGCTGTTGTAAATCGAATCACGACTTCAAAGGAGATGAATCATGACGCTTTACCGCAAGCTGATGGTACTGCTGTTGATCGCCGGTCTTGCCATGGCGGCTGTCACCACGCGCGCGGCCGATGATCCCGACCCCGTGGCATTGTTGATGAGCAAGAGCCCCGATTTTGCGCAAGGCAGGCGTGCCGCCGACGCCAAGGACTGGGCCAGCGCCATCAAATTTTATACCGTGGCGGATCAGCGCAATCCGAATAACGCCGACATCCACAACTCGCTGGGCTTTGCTTATCGCAATGCCGGGCAGCTTGAACCCGCGTTCAAGCATTACCAACGCGCGTTACAGCTCAATCCGCGGCACCTCGGCGCGCATGAGTACATCGGCGAGGCGTATCTGCTGACCAAAAACCTGACCAAGGCCGAGGAGCATCTCGCCGCCTTGAGGCGGTTTTGCCTCGCCACCTGCGAGGAACGTGAAGACCTGATTAAGAGTATCGCGGCGTATAAAAAAGGCGGCGGCAAGTAACCGCGGGGTTGGACTTGCAGGGCTTGCGAAACCCAACCCCTGCCTTGTCATTTGAGATGCTGGTAGACGATCTCTTCGATGCCGCGCAGCACGCGCATGCCGGCCTCGTCGTAAAACGGCAGCACCTGCATCATCACCACCGCCGCGATCTGCCGCTGCGGATCAATCCAGAAATGCGTGTTGTTGATGCCGCCCCAGCTCAAAGAACCGGGGCTGCGATATTTGGCGTACTTCGGATCGGCCGCGGTGATCTGGAATCCCAGCCCGAACTTGTCGCGCCCCGCACCCACTGGAAACGGCCGCGTGCGCGCCGGGTTTGCATCCGGCTGAGTCTGGATTGAAATCTCGCCGATGTGATTTTGCCCCATCCGTTGCACGGATTGGGGACTGAGAATCTTCGCGCCATCCAGTGTGCCGCCGTTAAGCAGCATGCGCAAAAACCGCCCATAATCCTGCGCGGTGGAATAGAGGCCGCCGTCGCCGCGCACCGGTGACTCCTGAATGAGATCGTTCGGCGCTTCGCTGAGTTTGCCGTCTTTTCTGCTGTGTACCGTCACCACGCGCGATACTTTCCACTCCGGCACGGCATGGCCGGTATCCGCCATTTTCAGTGGTTCGAAAATCTTGCTTCGCAGATACGCTTCCAGCGGCTCGCCGGACACTTTTTCCACCACCCAGCCGAGCACGCGCGTGGCGGGGCTGTAGGTCCATTTGGCGCCGGGGTCGTGCAGCAGCGGCAACTCCGGCTCGGTCTTTTTGCTGACTTCGACGATTTTATTCACGGTCGGATCGGTGAACGCATAGCCGAGACCGGATGTATTCGCGAGCAGATGGCGTATGGTGATCTGCCGTTTCGCAGGGCGGGTTTCATAGCTGCCGTCGGCGGCGTTGAATTTTGCGATCACCGGCCGTTTGTCGAAATCCGGCAAATACTTCGACACTGGATCATCGAGTTGCACCTTGCCGGCATCCACCAGCATCATGATCGCCACCGATGTCACCGGCTTGGTCATCGAAGCGATGCGGAATATCGCGTCGGGCGGCATCGCCACGCCGCCCGCCACATCCTGCCTGCCGGCGGCGCCCTGATAGAGCACGCCATCGCGACTGACAATCAGCGTCACCACGCCCGGCACATCGCGCCCGGCGGCCGCCGACGCGGCCTGCGTCAATGCGGCTTTACCGGCATCCGTCAGCATAGCAGCGGGCGTGGCCGCGTTAGCCTGCATGGTCAACAGCGCCGATACTGCCACGGCAAAAATGCTTTTCATGATGCGCTCCCATAGTGAAAATTCGATAGCTACTCATTGACCCGTCATTGCAAAGCGACGCCATGCCGTTATTCAATGACCACCTTGTTATCACGAATAATCTTGTCCCAGCGTTTCGCCTCGGATTGCACATAAGCGCTGAACGCGGCGGGCGACTCCGACAGCGCCAGCGGAATCAGGCGCTTGGCGAGATAGTCTTTCATTTCCGCATCGCCGAGCACGGCGGTGGTTTCTTTGAAAATACTACGGATGGGTTTTGAAGGGTACGCTTGTGCATAGGAATGACTCGTCCAAAACGAACCAACGATGACCATCGCCCGGATCAATGAACCCATAAGCCTGCCTCCCTATGCTTGTCGCGCCTCACCCGCCACCGTGTTCCTCCAATTCCACCAGCGCACCCAGAAAATCTTTCGGATGGACAAAGGCAATGCGTTCGCCATGCACATTGTGCTGCGGCTTGCCGTCGCCCAGCACCTGCGCGCCTTTGGCGGTGAGTTCCGCGCGCGCGGCATCCACGCTATCGACGCCTACGCAAAAGTGATGAATGCCGCCTTTGGGATTACGCTCCAGAAATTTCGCCACCGGCGAATCCGGACGCGACGGTTCCATCAGTTCGATTTTTGCATTACCCAGATCGACGTAAGTCATGCGTACGCCCTGCTGCTCGTTGACGCTGATCGCGCCGATGTTGAGGCCATAGGTGTCAAGCAAGCGCTTCGCGGCGGCGTCGAGGTTGGGGACCACTATCGAAACATGGGAAAGGCTCTTTATCACTGCAACCCCTTTTTTGACGCAGATTTACACAGATGAACGCAGATTACCCCCCCCCGTCGTTCCCGTGCGGGCGGGAACCCATAACAAAGCGGCACTCGGTACATAAATCCCCCAACCTACCTTCCCCCAAGGGAAGGGGATACCCGCCTTCGCGAGAATGACGGGTTTGGTTTTAATCTGCGTTCATCTGTGTAAATCTGCGTCGAAAGTCTTTGACCTTGCGCTTTAAATAATCTTTTGCTTACGCAACTCCGCAATGCGCTCCACCGACAGCCCCAACTCATCACCCAGCACCTGCTCGTTATGCTGCCCCAGCGTCGGCGGCGCACGGCGTATCGACGGCGGCGTATCGCTGAAACGAAACGGCATGCCCAGCACTTT
>JANPOH010000296.1:0-10323 GCA_031427895.1 Betaproteobacteria bacterium | reverse complement strand
CTGGTGTTGCTCAACCTGCCGCTGATCCAGATCTGGGTGATGTTCCTGAAAATCCCCTATCGGATACTGTTCCCCGGCATCTGCCTGTTCTGTGCGATCGGCGCCTACTCGCTGAACAACAGCGCGATGGAAGTGTATCTGGCGGCGGGCTTCGGCTTCTTCGGTTACTTCGCCTCGAAATGGGGTTGCGAACCGGCGCCGTTGCTGCTGGGTTTTGTGCTCGGGCCGCTGATGGAAGAAAACCTGCGTCGCGCCATGCTGATCTCGCGTGGTGATCCGTCGGTGTTCTTCACCCGCCCAATCTCCGCCGGTATGTTGATCGTGGCGTTTGCGCTGCTGATCATGATTATATCGCCGCAATTGAAGAAAAAACGCGATCAGATACTTACCGAAGGCGACGGTCACTAGACCTAGACTCAAGCCTCAAAAAAAACGCCACGAGATTCGCGGCGTTTTTTTTGACCCGTCCGGACGCGGCGATTTCCTGCGTCGCCCTCGGCGACGCCCGCTAGCCGGTGTTCTCGGCGACGCCCGCGAGCCGGTGTTTACTGCCCGCCAGTCCCACTAATGCTGGTGCCGCCACAAACGAAAATCGTCTGCCCGGTAATATAGCCGTTCTCAATCGCCAGCAAGAATGCCACCATACCACCAGCGCCGCCTTGGCAGCCGAGTACACCACGCGCTGCGTCTTGCCCATCATGGCGCGCGAGGCCATGCTGACGATGCGTCCAAACTTCGCCTCGCGCATGCCTGGCGATTTCGTCCGCAATCTCGGTCGCTTGTTGCGTATCCGAAAGATCGGCGCCCATGTAAATCAGCCGCGAGTGCGAGATGCGTGGCGGTTTGCGTTGTAGCGCAATCACCGTGTGACCGCTATTCAGCAAACGTTGCGCGATGGCCTCGCCGATACCCGCGCTGGCGCCGCTCACTACCGCTACTTTTTCCATGTGAACTTCTAATTGTGCCCGCAAAAGCGCGCGATGCCGGAATGCGTACCGGCAATCGCGCCGCGCCCTGATATCACTGCGGTGTCGTCGCCGGCTTGCGCATCGGAATCACAATTTGCGTCTGTGTGATGATCGCGACACGGCTGCCGTCGCCCGAATTGGTAATCGTGGTCTGCCACACCATGGTGGTCTTGCCCACATGCAACGGAATCGACACCGCCTTCAATACCGGCCCCACGCCCGCGCCGAGAAAATTGGTTTTCGATTCCAGCGTGGTGGTGGCATAACCTTCCGGCAAATTCATTACCGTGCCCGCCGCGCCGACGCAATCGGCGAAGGCCATCAGTGCGCCGCCGTTGGCGCGCGCGTTGCGGTTCAGCACGATCGGTTTCACCGGCAGTTCCGCGAGCATTTTTTTCTTGCTCGCCAGCGTGATCTTCACACCCATCGCGCGCGGCAAACCGCCGCCGAAGCCTTTGAGTTTTTCCGGCAACTTGCCGGATGCGGATTTAACGGTTCCGGCGGATTTTTTCTTCGTCGCAAGCATTTGCAAATTATCCAATAAAAACAAGTAGTTATATATTAACCCGAGGAGACCATCTACAGCATGGCATCGACGGAGATTCCCGCGTCCTTGATCACCTTGCGCCAACGCGCGCTTTCGCTTTTGATCTTGTCATGCATGCCCTGCGGCGTACTGCTTTCGGGCTCCACGCCCTGTGCCAGCAGGCGCTTTTCAAACTCCGCCGACGCCAACGCCTTGTTCATCTCGGCGTTGATCTTGTTGACGATGACGCGCGGCGTACCCGCGGGCGCGAGCAAGCCGTACCACGATGTATTGTTAAATCCAGGCACCGTATCCGCCACCGGCGCCAGATCGGGGGCGGCGCGTGTGCGCGTTGGGTGGCCGATCGCGACGATTTTCACGCGCCCGCCTTTCACGTGCGGCAACGTCTGCGGCAAGCCGGCAAACATCATGTGCAACTGCCCGGCGAGCAAATCGGTCAGCGCCGGTCCACCACCTTTGTAGGGCACGTGAACGATGTTGATACCCGCCAGCGCCTTCAGCAGTTCCCCACCCAAGTGATTCGGCGTGCCGGTGCCCGGCGAGCCAAAGTTGAATTTGCCCGGCTGTGCTTTGGCGACATCGATAAACTCCTTGACGTTCTTTGCCGGCACCGACGCATGCAGCGTCATGCCGAATGGCGCGTTCACCGCGTGGCCTACCGAAACAAAATCCTTCAGCGGGTCGTAACTCACCTTCACACCCAGCGACGGCGCCACCACCAGCCCCGCCGACGTGCCGAGCAGCAGCGTATAGCCATCGGGCGCGGCCTTTGCCGCCAGTCCGTGCCCCAGCGTTGAGCCGGCGCCGCCGCGATTGTCGATCACCACCTGCTGGCCCCACGCTTCGGTGAGCTTGGCCGCCACCTCGCGTCCGGTGAAATCCACCGAGCCGCCCGGCGGATACGGCACGATTAACCGGATCGGGCGATTGGGATAACCGGTCGCTGGATCAGGCTGCGCGGCGAATACGCTATTCGTCGCAACGAATAGCAGACAGACTGATGCACAGAAGAATATCGCTTCGCTGCCTGGCGTTCCGGCGGCGCGATAATGCACATAGCCCAGATTGGTCTTAACCAGACCACGCTCCACATTCATGGCGAGCTAATCAGCACGGATGCCGTTTTCCTTGACCACCTTGGCCCAGCGTGTCATCTCGGCCACCACAAACCGGGTCATCGCGTCCGGCGTGCTGACCACCAGATCCATGCCGAACTGTTCGGTCAATTGTTTGCGCAGTTCCGGCTGGTTGTAGGCTTTCACCAACTCGCCTTGCATTTTGTCCAGCACCGGCTTGGGTATGCCCGCCGGCGTGACAATGCCCCACCACGCCACCGCCGACAATCCCGGCAAGCCGCTTTCGATCAGCGTCGGCGTATCGGGCACCACGTGGGAGCGCTTGTCACCGGTGGACACCACCGCGCGCAAACGACCCGCCTTGATATGCGGGCCGGGTACGGCAACCGAGGTCATCGCGAAATCAATCTGCCCGCCGATCGCATCGGTGATTGCCGGGCCGCCGCCTTTGTACGGGATATGAATCATCTTGATGCCCGACTGCTGCTGCACCAGCATCATGGCAAGGTGGCCGAGACTGCCGCTGCCCACCGAACCGAAGGTCAGCGTCGCGGGCTTGGCTTTCGCCAGTTTCACCACGTCGTCAAAACTTTTAAACGGCTTGGCGGGGCTGGTGGTCAGCACCATCGGCGCGGTGCCGACCAGCATCACCGATGCCAGGTCTTTCAGTGTGTCGTACGGCAGATTCGATATCAGCGCCGGGTTCACCGCATGCGTGTCGAACGCGAAGATATAGGTGTAACCGTCGGGCGCGGATTTCGCGCCCAGCGCGGTGCCGATGGCGCCGGAACCGCCGGTGCGGTTATCCACCACAAACTGCTGCCCCAGCGCGGCAGCCAAGCGTGCGCCGGTCAACCGCGCCAGTGGATCAACCGAACCGCCCGGTGGAAACGGCACAATAAAACGCACGGGCTTGTGGGGCCAATCCGTTGCTTGCGCCTGGGCCTGTGGTACATGCGTGACGCATGCCGCGACGCCCAACGCAAGTACACCCGCCACGAAAGCATACGTGTCGTCGAAATTAGCGCGCATCACCAACCTCCTCCTGAAAAACCCTCAGATCATAACTATTTGTTTTTATTGGATTATTTTGTTGCCGTCCACTTGCCTGCGCCATCGCTGCCTTTGTATGTGCCTTCAATGGCGTTGCCGCTCGCGCGCCCCGTGTACTGCATGCCGGCGGCCGTAAACGTGATCTGGTCGCCCAGCATCTTCGCGTCCGAAATCACTGCCGTCACATTGCCGCGCGCGAGGTTGCCGGTGAGCATTTGATACTCCTGCTTCAACGTCAGATCGCCGCGCGAGGTTTTCCACGCACCCGACACTTTTGCCGGAATAATCCACAGATACGCGGTACACCACGACGTGCAATCGCCGCCGGCGGAAATCTTTTCATCCTCTTTCCAGTCGCCCATGGTGAACGAATTGGACACGATGCGCGTGCCCGGCTTCATCTCCAGCAGTGTCGGCCGCAGCTTCACGTTCAGGTCGGGCAGCAGGAACAGCGTAATCACGCTGGCCTGCATGTAGTCTTTCTTGCTGGCCTCGGTGTAAATATCGCCGTGCTTGAATATCGCCCTGTCGGCCACGCCTTCTTTTTGCGCGCTACGCCGGGCGAGTTCCACCAGATCAGGATTGTATTCGATGCCATAGGCCTTGCCGCCGCGCTTGGCCGCCGTGATGACCGTGCGGCCATCGCCCGAGCCCAGGTCGTAATGAATATCGCTGGCGGTCAGCTTCGCCATGTCGAGCATGCGATCGACCAGCGCCTGCGGCGTCGGCACCCACACCACGTCCTTGCCGGACTGGCCGACACTGGGCTCGTACCCCTTCTTCGCGGGCTGGGCCAGTGCGAGGCTCGTGACGAATGACAACAAAAACAGCACTGAAAAACGACGGGAATTCACGAACATGGACAGCCTCCGTTTGAAGGTAAAAGCGAACGCGCATGATACCGGATTCGCCCTTTATGCGGTGCTATCATGCGGACCGGAAAACCACCCGCAGCGCTCCCAAAACGATCCCAAAAGGAACCTCCATGGCAACATCTCCAGCGGCTTCCGTGGCCAAGCCCGGCGAACTCTCGTTCATGTATTTCCCCGACGATTACCGCTGGTCGCACGGCGTGCTGATCGGGTTGAATTCCGCGCCGTGGGGCGGCGCCGAAATCGATGAAGTCAATCGCATCGGCCTGCGGTTAAAGGACAAGGTCGGCGACGACACCGCATGGTTTGCCGAGTGGGCGCGTGAGGCGCGCAAGGTCGAAGACGCCGGCCGCGCGCACATCGCCGCCGGGCGGCGCACCACCGGCGCGCAATATCTTTTTCGCGCGGCCAACTATTACCACGTCGGCGAACGATTCCTGCAACCCAAGACCGATGGGCTGGCCGCGTACAAACGCGGCGTGGATTGTTTTCGCGATGCCGCGCAACTGATCCGCCGTCCGAAAATAGAGCACGTCGAAATTCCGTATGAAGGCGCATCGCTGCCCGCGATCCTGATCCATGCCGAAGATGTTGGGCGCAAAGGTCCAGCGCCCGCGATGGTGTTCTTCGACGGCTTTGACGTGACCAAGGAAATCCAGTATTTCAAGGGCGTGCCCGATCTCGCCGCGCGCGGCATTGCGTGCCTTATCGTCGATGGCCCCGGCAACGGCGAAGCGGTGCGCTTTCGCAACCAATGGCTGCATCACGAAACCGAGCGTTACGGCACGGCTGCATACGAATTTCTCGCGGCCCGCGCGGAAATCGACCCCAAACGCATCGGCGTGATGGCCATCAGCCTGGGCGGCTACTACGCGCCGCGCGCCGCCGCCTTCGAACAACGCTTCGCCGCGTGCATCGCGTGGGGCGCGCAATGGGATTACTGGGAAATCTGGCGTGCCCGTTTTGAAAAACTCGACAGCGGAAAACTACCGTCGCTGTCGGTGGCATGGCAGCACCTGCTGTGGATCTTCAACGTCCAGACCCGCGACGAAGCGATGAAAAAACTCGAAGGCTTCCGCCTCGACGGCGTGGTGCAAAAAATCACCTGCCCGTTCCTGATGGTGCATGGTGAAGGCGATGAACAAATCCCGCTGCCGGTGGCGCAAAAATGTTTCGACGCCGTAGGCTCGAAACACAAAACCTTCAAACTCTTCACCCGCGAAGAAGGCGGCTACCACCACTGCCAGATCGACAACGCCAGCATCGGCGTCGCGGCGATGTGGGATTGGCTGGAGTCGGTGTTTTTTGCGCCAAAGTAAAACATGATCAAAGGCATTTTGACGCGGATTAACGCAGATGAACGCAGATTAAACCCGCTCCGTCATTCCAGCGAAAGCTGGAATCCAGTACGTAACCCTCGGCGCAAAGCGCCGGTTGCGCGACGGATAGGCAAAGCAACTGCAACGTGAGAAACAACCTGGATTCTGGCCTTCGCCAGAATGACGAGCTTGGTTTTTAATCTGTGTTCATCTGCGTTAATCTGTGGCTAAAGATTTTGCACTTTCATTTCAACCCGGAGTAACCATGGCCATCTTCCCCAACCACGCCAAACAACAACTTGAAGCCGGCAAGCTCGCGCTTGGCCTGGGCATGCGCGTGATGCGTACCGTCGATACCGGCATGATTGCCAAGAACTGCGGTTTTGACTGGTTGTTCATCGACATGGAACACAGCGCGATGGATGTCGATCTCGCTTCGCAGGTGGCGATTGCCGCGTTGCCGATGGGCATCACCCCCATCGTGCGCGTGCCGGGCAAGGAGCATCATCACGCCTCGCGCCTGCTCGACTCCGGCGCGCAGGGCATCGTGGTGCCGCACGTGGATACCGCCGAAGAAGCCGCGCGCGTGGTCGCGCATTGCAAATATCCGCCGGTGGGCCATCGCTCGGTCGTTGGCGCACTGCCGCAGTTCGGCTATGCCGCCATGTCCGTCGGCGAATCGACGAAAATCGCCAATGCCGAAACACTGGTGATCGTGATGGTTGAAACGCCCGCCGCCATCGAAAACGCCGACGCAATAGCAGCCGTGCCCGGCATCGACGTGGTGCTGATCGGCACCAACGATTTGTGCGCCGAACTCGGCATTCCCGGCCAGTTCGCCGATCCAAAAGTCGAAGATGCTTATCGTAAAGTCATCGCTGCCTGCAAAAAACACGGCAAGCATCCCGGCATGGGCGGCGTATACGAACCGAAGCTGCTGGAAAAATACATCGGCTACGGCATGCGTTTTATCCTGAGCGGCGGTGATTTGTCGTTCCTGATGGCGGGGGCCAAGGCGCGCACAGAATTCTTGCACGGCGTAAAACTATAACCGTCAAAATTGCGGCACGCGGCACACTGCGCCCGTTGCATTTTTCTCTTCGTCCAGACCAAATAACAGCCGCGCGCCGCATGTCGAGCCGAACATGCGTGCCTGATCGTGATCGACGTCGATCACTTCAAACGCGCGACGGTTGAGCTTGATATTTGACCCGGCGAGGTGGCGCTCATGGCGGATGTAATTTCTGCCGCGCTCCAGCCTGAAACTCCCCTGCGCGCGGGCGCCGCACAATTTGTCGATGGAGCGATGTTCGGGGTCGTTGTCCGCCGTGCCCAGCAGGTAGGTCACGTCGCGAGCGGCGTAACGCCTGAACAAAGCCGCGCTATCGAGATTGCCGGCATAACGCACCATGCCCTCCATGCCGTAGCGATAGCGGTTGTAGTCCGGACAAGCAGCGGCATCAAAGGACGCAAAGCCGCCGCCGCTCGCCCGCTCATTCGTAAAATGCAGATACGACGACGGATTGGCGATGATGTAACTCAACCGCTTGCCGCCCGCGCGCACTTTTTCGTCGATCACGTTGAGCACGGCGTAGCGATGCACAATCTGTCCGCCGCCGGAGTGTCCCGCCACCACGATGCGATCGAGTTGCGGAAACCGCGCGCGGTCCAGAAACGCCAGCAGCAAATCGTCGAGTGGCTGAAACGAACTGAGCGGCCACGGCCAGTTCAGCGCGTCCCAGCCGCCGTTCCAGCCGGGCTGGCTGCCGCCGCCCGCTGCGCTCCATAGCGGCATGCCATCCAGCGCATTTTTCTTTGCGTCCTGCGGCGCAAAAAAATTGGGGGCAATCAGCAATACTTCATCCGCATCGACGCCGCTTGCAACCAACAGTTTTTCGGCGGCGGCGTAATAGTCGTCGCCATTGCGGCTTTGACCATGAAACACCAGCACCGCCTGTTTCACGCGGCGCAGGTCGCCCGCCCACGGCTTGTTGCTGTAAATCGCAAACGGATAACGCTGGTCTGCCGTGCCCAACTCGATGCGCTGCCATTGCAAAGCGCCCCTCTCCTGCGGCTGCGCGCCAACCATCCCCGGCAACAACAAGAACAGGCATACAAAAACATTCGCGATTTTCATTGTTACCCCTCTTTTTGTCCGATCGGCACGACCGTTGGTTGCCAAGTCTTCGCCATCACTTCACAAGCATCGCACGCCATGCACGACTCGCGTCCTTCGCGGTCACTGTGCCGACAATTACGTCGCCACTCACCGTGCCGGCATACTGCGCGCCGCCCGCGCTGAAACGAATATCGCTGCCGCGCAGCGTCGCACCGGTAATTGGCGCGAACTTGCCTTGTGCGGTCACGGAACCGGAAATCCGCTGATACTGCTGCGTGAGGGTGACGCTGCCATCTGCGTAGCGCCACACGCCCGCCACCTTCGCCGGCACGATCCACAACAGCGCCGTGCGGTAGTACACCGTGCGGTCGTCGTCGGCCGAACTGGCGGTCGCGTCCGCGGGCCAATCGCCGACGGCATGGGTGTTGGATACGATACGCGTGCCGGGCTTGAGATCCAGCAGCTTCGGTACCAGTTTGCGATTCAGATCCGCGCCCAGAAACAGCGTCACCACGGTAGCGTGCGAAATGTCGCTGGCGAACAGATCGGCCTTGATGAATTGCACGCGCTCCGCGACACCGGCCTTGATCGCGGCAGCCTTCGAGTATTCCACCAACTTCGCATCGTACTCGATGCCTAACGCTTTCGCGCCGCGCTTGGCCGCCATGATGACCAACCGCCCGTCGCCCGAACCCAGATCAATCACCGTGTCACTCGCGTCAACCTTCGCCAGATCGAGCATGCGATTCACCAGCGCGTCGGGCGTGGGCACCCACACGACATCCTTGCCGGGCTGTGCGAGTTCGGGTTTGTAATCGGCGGGCAGTTGCGCCCACGACACGCTTGCCAGACACAGCATCAGCGCGCCGATCCGCGGGAAATGAATCATATTAAATTATCGTTTAAAAACAAATAGTTACGTTATTTTACCTGTGTGGCAATCCACTCCCGGCTGACACCGCCCGACACTGCCGTGCCGGTGATGGCGTCACCAGCCACCTTGCCGACGTACTGCACCCCGCCCGCGCTGAAACGGATTTCGTCGCCGCGCAACTTGCCGCCGCTGACACGCGCGGACGCGCCGCCGGTTTTCACCGAGCCGGACACGTGCTGATACTCCTGCCGCAAATCGAAATCACCCGCGGCGGATTTCCACGCACCGCCGACTTTCGCCGGCACGATCCATAGCAGCGCCGTGCGCTGATGGCTTTGGCGCGAGGCCGGCGCCTCACTCCACCTTGATCCCCGCATCCGCCACCACCTTGCGAAATTTCGCCAGCTCGCTTTTCACGATGCCCGCGAATTCCTGCGGTGTGTTGCCGATGATGGTAAAGCCCAGCGTGGCAAACCGCTCTTTTACCTCGCTCGCGTCGAGCGCCTGCATCGCGGCCCTGTGAACTTTTTGCGTGACGGCTTCGGGCGTTTTCAGCGGCGCGAACAAGCCGTGCCAGATTTGAAAATCGTAGCCGGTAACACCCAGTTCGGCGAGCGTGGCGACGTTGGGCATCAGCGGCGAACGCTTGGCGCTGGTGATGCCCAGCGCTTTTAAGCGGCCCGAAGCGATGTGCTGCATGCTGGCCAGCGGGGTGAGCATACTGGCGTCGGATTCACCCGACAGCATGGCGATTTCGGCGGGCGAGCTGCCTTTGTAGCGCACGTTGTTCATGCGGATGCCGCTCATCGCCATCATCGCCTCGCCCGCGAGTTCGCCGGTGGCGCCGGCCACCGCCATGTTGAGTTTGCCGGGATCTTTTTTTGCCAGCGCGACAAAATCCTTGAACGAATTCACCGCCAGTTTCGGCGTGGCGACCAGCACCATGCCGCTGGTGACGATCTGCACGATCGGCAGAAAATCACGCACCGGGTCGTAAGGCAGATTTTTATACAAGCTCGGATTGATCGCGTGCGTGCCGCTGTTGCCGATGTTAAGCGTGTGGCCATCGGGATTGGCGCGCGCCGCGATCTCGGTGCCGGCCACGCCGTTGTTGCTGGGCCGGTTATCCACCACCAGCGTTTGGCGCAAGGCTTCGCTCAAGCGCGGCACGAGAATACGCACAGCGGTATCCGACGGCCCGCCCGGCGCCACCGGCTCGATGATGCGGATGGGACGTCCGCCGATGTTGCCCAGACCTTGCGCGTGCGAGAGTGTTGCGCCGAGGGACATGGCCGCGCCGAGCAGAGTGATGGAAAGTGTCAGTTTCAATGGAACCTCCTATGAGAATGTTGACGCAATTGTAGCCGTATAATCGTAGCGCACATCAACCAACGGAGAGCACCGTGGACAGCATGGATCGTGGCATCTGGATGACATGGTACAACCTGCCGGAACAGGGGCGCGAAGATTATTTGCAATGGCTGCACGGCCACTA
>JANPOH010000295.1:0-2711 GCA_031427895.1 Betaproteobacteria bacterium | reverse complement strand
GAGCCATACCGAAAAGTTTTTCAATCCCCACGAAGCGTGGCCACCGTACGCCGCCAACATCGTAAAGATGCAAGGGCTGCCGTGCGGACACTATCCGGCGGAGCAGGTGCCGGACCAGGTATGCGAAGAATTGCTGGCTTTTTTTAGGGAATAAAATGTCAATAAAAACAAATACTTATGTTGTTTTCCTATATTGTATTATGGTCGGCGCGACCGTGACGGCAGCGGAGAGTTTCCCGCAGCGGCCGGTGCGCCTGATCGTGCCCTTCGCACCCGGCGCGGCGCAGGACATCATGGGCCGCGTCGTGGGGCAGCGTCTGACGGAAGCCTGGGGGCAGCAAGTGGTGGTCGATAACCGCGCGGGCGCCGGCTCGAACATCGGCGTTGAAATGGCCGTACGCGCACAGCCCGATGGCTACACGCTGTTGTTCGCCAACGAGGCCATGGCGATCAACGCCACGCTGACCAAAAATCGTGCGTTTGATCCACGGCGCGATCTTGCGCCGGTGAGCATGATCGTCATCAACCCGCGGGTGTTCGTGGCGCATCCCGCCGTGCCCGCGAACACCATCAAGGACTTGATCGCACTCGCGCGCGCCAAGCCGGGCAGCGTGCGTTACGGTTCATCGGGTATCGGCACCGGGCCGCATCTGGCGGCGGCGCTGCTGGCGAACATGGCAAAAATCGAGTTGACGCACGTGCCGTACAAAGGCGTGGCGCCCGCCATCACTGATGTGCTGGCGGGGCAGATTCAAATGATCGCCTCGACCGTGAGTTCCGCCATGCCGCAAATTCAGAGCGGCAAACTAAAACCCATCGCGGTGACCACGTTGAAACGTTCCGCCGCGCTGCCGAATGTGCCGACCGTGGCCGAGAGCGGCGTCGCCGGTTACGAAGCCACCGCCTGGTCAATGCTTATGGCGCCGGCCGGCACGCCACGCGCGTTGATGGCGCGCATCCACGACAGCACCGTGCGTGTGCTCGACAATGCCGACGTACGCAAGCGCTTCGCGGCGGACGGCGGCGAAGCCACCAGCTCCACCAGCGAGCAGGCCGCCAAATTCCTGCGCGAAGAAATCCAGCTCTGGGCGAAGGTCATCAAGGACGCCGGCGTTCAGGGCGAGAACTGATCGCGGCACGGCCGGCGGCTAACGTTTAAATCAGTTTAAATGAAGGGCGGCGCTGTTGCGCCGTTTCATCGAATACGGCGTCAGGAAAAATGGGGGATGACAAGACGCGACTCTTTATCCGCTGCGGCCCCATGGTTCGCGAACCCGGTAAAGTGGAATCGCCATCCCCGGCGTTACCCCTATTTATACTCATCGGTTTGCGACGAGGAGCTTCATGGAACTGCAAATCGAGAAACGGGACGACAATGTGACTCTGTTGAAGCTTATCGGTCGCATGGACTCAGCGGACGCGCAGACCATCGATATCCGGTTTGCAGGCGCGACGGCGCGGGATCATGGGGCGTTTATAGTCGATATGTCCGCGGTCGATTTTCTGGCGTCCATCGGCATACGTACCTTGCTGATGTCGGCCAAGGCGGTAAAAGCGCGTGGCGGCCGTCTGGTGCTGCTTAATCCGTCGCCTCTGGTTTCAAGCACGCTGGAAACTGTCTTGCGTTGTTGCGAGGACATCAAGCCCCTGCATGGTAAGCCGTTCGCGGACTTGCGGCTTACTCAAGACAGCCGTGGTTGCCGCGTTCAACTTCTTCACCACTTGCGCCCCGGTGTGTGCGGGCGCAAGCATGCCGTACCAGGTCGAGTATTCGAACTTCGCAACACCCGCTTCCATCATGGTTGGAATTTCCGCCGCCGCCGGCGAGCGCCGACTGCTCGTAATCGCGAGGGTTTTCAGTCTGCCGGACTTGCCGTGCGGCAGCACGCTCGCCATGTTGGTGATGAGCACCTGAATTTCTCCGGAGAGCAGCGCTGTCGTGGCAAGGCCGGCGCTCTTGTAGGGAACGTGCAGCAGATCAATGCCGGTCGCGAATTTCAACAGTTCTCCGCCCATATGCGTCGCGCTACCGACACCCGCCGATCCGAAAGCGAGTGAACGCGGGCGCTCTTTTGCCAGCGCAATCAGTTCCTTGACCGAGCCTACCGGCACGGAAGTTTGCACCGCGAGCAGGCTGGGCTGGCTTGCCAGCAGGGTGATGCCAATCAGATCGCGCGTGGCAGATCGCGCGTGGCATCGAAGCCGGGATCGCGATAAAACGCAGGAGAGATCGCGACCGATGAACTGGACACCAGCAGGGTATGGCCATCCGCGGGCGCCTTTGCCGCGATGGCCGTGCTGCCCGCGCCCGGCCGGTTGTCGACAACCACGGATTGTCCCCAGTGCTCGGTCAGCGCCAGCGCCACGATGCGTCCGACGATGTCGCTGCCGCCACCCGGCGCGAGCGGGATCACCATGCGCACCGGACGCGCGGGGAATTTTTTTGCCGCGTCGGTTTCGATATCCGGCGCTCCGATCGCGCCGCCCGAACTTGGCAAACAGGCAAGTGCAACCACGACAAAGCGCGCATAAAAACGCGCATGGCGTTTCGCGGCCGCGCGCGGCACGTCCGAAATTCTCGGCGTCATGTTTGCGCCTGCGCGCCGAGCAGGCGCTGCTGCACATCCACCACTTCCTCTTCATCCACGAACAGATCGCTGTTGCGCGTAAGCCGGAACTGGTAGCTGCCGATGACGTTCATGCCGGGAAAC
>JANPOH010000294.1:0-11800 GCA_031427895.1 Betaproteobacteria bacterium | reverse complement strand
AATGATGCGTGGCGGATTGTGCATACCTGGATTAGCGATCTCATCGAGGATATTCAGCGTCAGTGGAATCAGGACGATACGACCGTTTTTGTTGATTGCAATCCCAGCTTCTCGATTTATACCGAACTGGCGCTATCCGCTTCAGATCGGTTAATTATTCCATTTTCCGCGGATGGTTCGTCAAAGCGTGCAGTCCGGGCTGTTCTTGCACTGTTATATGGAATAACACGCACTCCCGGCAGTCAGCAATCACAGTTCTATCTGAATTCGCAACAATTCCGGTTGCCGATCCCCAAAATCTATTGCTATGCGGGGAATCGCCTTACGCAATACATAAGCTCGGCCAAAGCATTTCGCACTGTAGTTCAGGAGATCGGGAACGAGATTTGGACGGTTTGGCAAACAAATCCGAATGTATTCCATATTCATCCAACTGGAACTGGAAGCCCTTCGGGTAGAAACGCGTTCAACCGGATGTTTCAATTTGAAATCGTCGACGCGAACACGGCATCCGTTGTTTCCAGTTCTTGCGGCATTCCAATTGTTCGCCTAACTTCGGGTTCTCACGACGTCGCCGGGCGACGTGTAACAGTCAATCAGTCGCAACTAGACAATCAGCAGCCAAATATTCAGCAACTAGTTGCTGCCATTGAGTGAGTTTGCTATCAGCGTCTATGGCGCAATTTGCTGTGCGTGTTACTGGCTGCGGGACGACTGACGTCTCGATCAGCATGCACGCGAGTCATATTTAAAACAGAAGCCGTGCATGACGACACATGATGCCAATTTCAGCATGGCGTGCATGGCAGCATCGATGGTGCTTGCCGCAGCGCCAGCGATTGCCATTGCCCAAACCTATCCCTCCAAACCCATCCGCCTGATCGTCCCCAACACGCCCGGCGGCGGCACGGACACGGTGGCACGCGCCATCGCGGATAAGCTCGCGCCCGCGCTGGGGCAGCAGATCATCGTGGAGAACCGCGGCGGGGCGGGTGGTGCGATCGCCGCCGAGATGGTGGCGCGCGCGCCGAAGGATGGCTACACGTTGCTGCTTGGCAGCGCCGCGACGCTGATCACCGGGCCGGCGCTGATTACGCAGCGCAAGTACGATCCGATCAAGGACTTCGCGCCCGTGTCGCTGGCGGGCACCACGGCTTATATGTTTGTCACGCATCCTTCCCTGCCCGCCGCGACGGTGCGTGAGTTGATACAGCTCGCGCGTGCCGCCGAAGGGCGCATCACGTATGCGTCAACCGGGCAGGGCAGTCCGTCGCATCTGGGCGGGGAGCTCTTTCAGGCGCTGGCCAGGGTCAAAATGACCCACGTGCCGTTCAAGGGTGGCGCGCCGGCGATGCTGTCGCTCTTGCAAGGCGAAACGTTCGCCATGTTCGGCAATTTTCTGACGGCGCTGCCGCAGGTGCGCGAAAAACGCATACGCGCGCTGGGCGTGACGAGCTTACAGCGCAGCACGCTCGCGCCGGACATTCCGACGATAGACGAATCCGGTCTGCGCGGTTTTGAAGTCGAGCAGTACTACTCTGTCGTTGCGCCCGCCGGCACGCCGGCCGATATCGTCAACCGGCTGAATCGCGAAATCGCGCAGCGCTTTGCGGTGCCGGACGTGCGGCAGCGGCTGGCGCATGAAGGCATCGATCTGCGCACTTCAACGCCCGATGAATTGGGTAAACTCAACGCCGGGCAGTTCGCGAAGTGGCTGAAGGTGATTCAACAGGCCGGCATACAGCGTAACAACTGAGTTGCGGTAACATGGTGGCATGACCTCGGGGTCACGCCACTTTTTCATGGAGAACCGCCATGTCGTCCTACGTTGCGCCGCTGAAGGACATGTTGTTCGTGATAAATGAACTCGCGGGGCTGGATGAGGTTGCCAAGCTGCCCGGCTGCGAGGAAGTGAACGCCGAACTGGTGGAGGCCGTGCTCGGCGAAGCGGCGAAATTCGCGCAGGAAGTGCTGGAGCCGCTGAATCGGGTCGGTGACAAGGAAGGCGCGAAACTCGCGAATCACACGGTCACGTCACCGAGCGGATTTAAAGCCGCGTACAAACTATTTACCGAGGCCGGCTGGAATGGCCTCGGCGGCATGACGGAATTCGGCGGCCAAGGACTGCCGCATCTGGTTTCTAATCCGGTGCAGGAGATGTGGAACAGCAGCAACATGGCGTTTTGCCTGTGCCCGATGCTGACCTCCGGCGTGATGGAGGCGTTGGCGCATCATGGGTCTCCCGAGCTACGGCAGTGCTATCTGCCCAGGCTCAATGCCGGCGATTGGAGCGGCACCATGAACCTCACCGAGCCGCAGGCGGGCTCTGATCTCGCGGCCATCAGTTCCAAAGCAGTGCCGAGTGGTACCAATGGCGACCATTACAAAATCAGCGGCACCAAGATTTTCATCACCTGGGGCGAGCACGACATGGTGGATAACATCGTGCATCTGGTGCTCGCCCGCTTGCCGGACGCGCCGGAAGGCGTGAAAGGTATTTCGCTTTTCGTGGTGCCGAAGTTTTTGCTCAATGCCGATGGTACATCGGGCACGCCCGGTACGCCGGGTGTACGTAATGACGTGAAATGCATTGCCATCGAACACAAACTCGGCATCCACGCCAGCCCGACCTGCGTGATGCAGTATGGCGACGCGGGCGGCGCTACGGGTTATCTGGTCGGCGAGCCGAACCGCGGGCTGGAATACATGTTCACCATGATGAATCACGCGCGGCTGGCGGTGGGGCTGGAAGGCGTGGCGGTGGCGGAGCGCGCGTATCAGCACGCGCTCGAATACGCGAAGACGCGCGTGCAGGGGCGTGAAGTTGGCCAACGCAGCGGCGACCGCGTGACCATTATTCATCACCCCGATGTGCGGCGCATGCTGATGAGTATGAAGTCGCAGATCGAAGCCATGCGTGCGTTGGCGTACCTGGCCGCTGCCACGCTCGACAAATCCAAGCACCATCCCGACGGCGCTGAAAAGCGCCGTCATCAAGCGCTGATTGATTTATGGATACCCGTGGTTAAGGCGTGGTGTACCGAGCAGTGCGTGGAGATCGCCTCCACCGGCGTGCAAATCCACGGTGGCATGGGCTTTGTCGAAGAAACCGGCGCCGCACAGTATTTGCGCGATGCGCGCATCACCACCATTTACGAAGGCACCACGGGCATCCAGGCGAACGATCTGGCGGGGCGCAAGGTCGGTTATGAAAAAGGCGCCACCGCGTTGGCGGTGATTGCCGACATGCGTAAAACAACGCCTGCGCTTTCCGGCGACCTATTCGTTATCGGAAAATCGCTCGCCGCCGGCATCGACGCACTGGAAGAAGCCACGCGCTGGATCGTGGATAATTTTCAAAAAAATCCCAACGCGGTGTATGCGGTCGCGGTGCCGTACCTCAAATTGTTCGGCACGGTGGGCGGCGGCTGGATGATGGCGCGCGCGGCGCAAGTCGCGCAGCGCAAACGCAATGATCCCGGTGCGGACACCGCGTTTTATGAAGCCAAGCTTGCCACCGCGCGCTTTTATAGCGAACATATTATGCCGCAGGCTGCGGCATACAAGCAGACCGTGGTTAGTGGAGCCGATAGCGTAATGGCGCTGGCGGAATCGCAGTTTTAACGGATATCGAAAGCGAAAGCGAAAGAAAAACGCTATGACACCCACTATCGTTAATCCGCTCGCCGACCGCCTCAAGCGCGGTGATCTGGGCCTTGCGCTGATGATCCGTCACGCACGCACGGTGGACATCGCGCTTGCCGCCGGCGCTTGCGGTTTTGATGCGTTGTATTTTGATTTGCAGCACAGCCCGCTGCCGGAGAACGACGTGGCGCAGATGTGCGTGGCGGCGCTGGGCGCGGGCGTGACGCCGCTGGTGCGTATTCCCGATCGCGACTACGGATTGGCGCTACGCATGCTGGATGCCGGCGCGCTGGGTATCGTGGTGCCCGATTGCGCGAACGCCGACGACGCACGCGCGGCGGTGGCGGCGTGCAAGTACGCGCCGCTAGGCCGCCGCTCAGGCACGTCCAGCTTCCCGCATTTTGGTTATCGCCCGGTGCCGACGGTGGAAGCGCGCCGGATACTGAACGACAACACGCTGCTCATCATCATGATCGAAAGCATCGCCGCGCTGGAGCAGGTGGACGAAATCGCCGCGGTGCCGGGCGTGGATGTACTGCATATCGGCAGCAGCGATTTGTCGTCGGACTTGGGTGTGCCGGGTGAACAAACACACCCGAAAGTCAAGGCGGCGTTCGAGCGCATCGTCGCTGCGTGTCACAAGCACGGCAAGATTCCCGGCATCGGCGGCCTGGCCGGGTCGGACACCAAAAATTACGCCTACGCGATCAAGCTGGGTGCGCGTTTCATGTCGGCGGGCAACGAGTGGGCGCTGATGATCGCGGCGGGTACCGAACGGGTCAAGGCGATCCGCGGTCTGCATTCGGTGTAGTTTTGTAAGTACTTGTTTTTATTAAATAAAATGTCATAAAAAAGGCGGTCTTGATGCAGGCGCTTATTGTGTTTGGTGGTGTGATCGCGGTGACGTGGGCGCTGGCGTACGTTTGCGCGCCGGCATGGTTGTGGACGGTTGCCGTGGCAGCCGGGCTGCTGGCGAGCGGGCTGACGGGCTTTGCTTCGCCGATTGTACTGACGCTGGCGTGCGCCATCGCCGCCATCCTCGCCTTGCTGCTCAATCCCGGGCCGATACGCCGCAAGGTGCTGAGCCTGCCGCTGCTGGGCTTGTTCCGCGACATACTGCCGGAGATGTCGTCCACCGAAAAAGAGGCGCTGGACGCCGGCACCGTGTGGTGGGACGGCGATCTGTTCAGCGGCAAGCCTGACTGGAAAAAACTCCATGCTTTTCCCAAGCCCGCGTTGAGCGCCGAAGAGCAGGCGTTTCTCGACGGCCCGGTCGAGCAACTGTGCGCGATGGTGAACGAATGGGAGATCACCAATGATCTGCATGATCTGCCGCCGCAGGCGTGGCAGTTCATCAAGGATCAGGGTTTTCTCGGCATGATTATCCCCAAGGAGTACGGCGGCAAAGGGTTCTCGGCGCTGATGCATTCGGCGGTCATCATGAAACTCACTACCCGCAGCGGGACGACGGCGGTGTCGGTGATGGTGCCCAACTCGCTGGGGCCGGCGGAACTGCTGCTGCACTATGGCGCCGAAGAACAAAAAGAGTATTACCTGCCGCGCCTTGCCAAAGGCTTGGAAATGCCGTGCTTTGCGCTGACCAGCCCGGAGGCGGGTTCGGACGCGGGTGGCATTCCGGACTTCGGCATCGTGTGCCGCGGCGAGTGGCAGGGCAAAAAGGACGTGCTCGGCATCCGCCTGACGTGGGAAAAACGCTACATCACGCTGGGGCCGATCGCCACGCTGCTGGGCCTGGCTTTTCGATTGTATGACCCCGACCATATTTTGAGCGCGGACGAAGATCGCGGCATCACGCTGGGCTTGATCCCCACCGATACGCCGGGCGTGCATATCGGGCGGCGGCATTTCCCGCTGAACGGCGCGTTCATGAACGGACCGAACTGGGGCCGCGATGTATTCGTGCCGATGGATTACGTCATTGGCGGCGTGGATTATGTAGGCCAGGGCTGGAAGATGCTGATGAATTGCCTCGCGGCGGGGCGCTCGTTTTCGCTGCCTGCCAATTCAGTGGGCATGTCCAAGCTGGCGGCGCGCACCACCGGCGGCTATGGCCGGGTGCGTACGCAGTTCAATATTTCGATCGGGCGCTTTGAAGGCGTCGAAGAAGCGATGGCGCGTATCGGCGGCCATGTGTATCTGATGGAAGCGGCGCGCACCATGACGGCAGGGGCGATTGACCTCGGCGAAAAGCCTTCGGTGGTGTCGGCCATCGTGAAATACCATTTGACCGAGCGCGCGCGGCAGGTGATGAACGACGCCATGGATGTGCATGGCGGCAAGGGCATCTGCATGGGACCGAATAATTATCTCGGGCGCGCCTATCAGCAGATTCCCATTGCGATCACCGTCGAAGGCGCGAACATCCTCACGCGCTCGATGATTATTTTCGGGCAAGGCGCGATCCGCGGCCATCCGTTTGTGTTGAAGGAAATGGCGGCGACGCAGGAGGCGGACGATACCAAGGCACTGACAGACTTTGACGCGGCGTTCTTCGGCCATGCGGCGTTCACCGCGTCCAACATGGCGCGCGCGGCGTGGATGGGGCTGTCCTGCGCGCGCTTTGCGTTGCTGACAAGTGCGCCCGGCGATAAGCACACACGGCAGTACTATCGGCAACTGACGCGGTTGTCGAGCGCGTTCGCGTGGGCATCCGATGTGTCGATGTTCGTGCTCGGCGGATCGCTCAAGTTCCGCGAGCGCTTGTCGGCGCGGCTGGGTGATATTTTGAGCCAGCTTTATCTCGCGTCGTGCGTATTAAAACGTTATGAGGACGACGGCCGGCCCGAAGAAGACCTGCCGTTTATGCATTGGGCGATGCAGGATGCGTTAAATCGCGCGCAGGAAGCGTTCTACGGTTTGATTGAAAATCTGCCGAACCGGCTGGCGGCGACCGGGCTGCGCCTGAGTATTTTCCCGTGGGGCCGCGTGCTGGATGCGCCGGTGGATCGATTGGGCAGCAAGGTGGTCAGCTTGTTGATGACGCCCGGCCCGGCGCGCGACCGGCTGACGCAGGGCATCTGCATACCGGCGGACGAAAACGATCCGGTCACGGTGATCGAGGCCGCGCTGCTGGCGGTCATCGCTGCGGAGCCGGTGCAGGCGAAGATGCGCGCCGCAATGCGCGCTGGCGCCATCCGTGGCGAGTTTGGCGACATGCTGGCTGCGGATGCGCTGGCGAAAGGCGTGATCACGCAACCAGAAGCCGATACGCTGGCGCACGCGAAATCACTGCGCCGCAAGGTGATTATGGTCGATGATTTCCCCAAGGATTTCAGTCGCAGTGAAATCTTCCAGACCACGCAGGCGGTGAGCTTCGAGGCGCTGAAACGCGAATGACCGAGCCGATACGCTACGCGGTGGTCGAGGGCATTGCCACCATCACCTTCAGTCGGCCGCAGGTGATGAATGCGCTGGATCCGCAAAGCATCATCGCGTTTCGCGCCGTATGCGAGCGTGCGGCGCATGATACGCAGGCGCGCGTGGTGGTGCTGCGCGGCGAGGGCGCGGCGTTTCTCGCGGGCGGTGACGTGGCGTCGTTTAAAGACAACCTGGCGGATTTTTCCGCCAAGGCCGCGGCGCTGACGGGCGAACTGCATCACGGCATCCTTGCACTGCGGCGCGCGCCCAAGCCGGTGATTGCGTCTGTGCATGGCGCGGTGGCCGGCGCGGGCATGAGCATTATGCTGGCTTGCGATTTGATTCTTGCCGCCGAGGGCACGCAGTTCACCATGGCGTATAGCCGCATCGGCGCCAGCCCCGATGGCGGCGCGAGCTGGTTTTTGCCGCGTCTGATGGGTTATCAAAAGGCCATGGAGTTGCTGCTGTTGTCGGACGTGATCGACACGGCTGCGTTGCAGGCGCTGGGCGTGATCTATCGCGTGTGGCCGGCGGCGGCGCTGGCGGACGCCACACAAAAACTCGCGCAGCGGCTGGCAGCGGGGCCGGCCACCGCTTATGCCGAAACCAAGGCGCTGGTAAATTATAAGCAAAATCAAATACTTGCAGAGCATCTGGAAGCCGAGGCCCAGGCTTTTTCGCGTTGCGCCGCACACCCCGATTTTGCCGAAGGCGTGACTGCGTTCGTGGAGAAGCGCAAGGCGTTGTTCAAGCACGATTAAGCAGCGGGTGCCGGCGGCGTCACGCGGAAACGCCGGGCACGAAGTTGTATACTGAATTGCTCATGGACTGGCACTAAAAACAGTGGGTTGAAAAGGAGGAATGCCATGCCGGACAATGCGATGGATCACGTGATTTCGGTCGAGGCCGCGGGCACGCTGGATGGCCTGTTCCGCGAGCGGGTGAAGCGCACGCCCGAAGGCGTCGCCTACCGCGATTACAACCAGCAGCACGCCAACTGGCGCGATTACACCTGGGCGCAGATCGATCATCAGGTCGCGCGCTGGCAAAGCGCGCTGGAAAAAGAGGGGTTGCAAGCGGGCGACCGCGTGGCGGTGATGATGCGAAATTCACCCGAGTGGGTGATCTTCGATCAGGCGGCGTTGGGGCTGGGCTTGGTGACGGTGCCGCTATACACGCAGGACCGGCCCGACAACGTGGCCTACATTCTCAACGATTCCGGCTGCAAGGTGCTGCTGTTCGGCACCAACGAACAATGGGCAGCCTTCAAGGACGTGCGCGATCAACTGGGTGGATTGGTGCGTATACTGATTGTGGCGCCGCTTGTGGAGGCGGCGGGCGCGGCGGAGGATGCGCGCGTGCAATCGGTCGATCAATGGCTGCCGGATCAGGGTGCGGGTAGCAAGCACCTGCAACGCAGCGGCGATGAGCTTGCCACCATTGTTTATACCTCCGGCACCACCGGCAAACCCAAGGGCGTGATGCTGTCGCACAATAATATTCTGACCAACGCACATGCGGGTTTGCAGTTGCTGACGGTTCTGCCCGACGATACCTTTTTGTCGTTCCTGCCGCTGTCGCATACGTTCGAACGCACCGTGGGCTATTACCTGACAGTCATGTGCGGCGCCACGGTGACCTACGCCCGCGGCATTCCCCAGTTGGGAGAAGACTTGCAGACGATACGCCCGACCATGCTGATTTCGGTGCCGCGCATTTACGAGCGCATCTGGGGTGCGATACGCGCCAAGCTCGACGAAGGCTCGCCGCTGAAAAAGAAATTGTTCCTGCTGGCGGTGGACGTGGGCTACGCGCGTTTCGAGCACGCGCAGGGCCGCAGTGGGTGGAAGCCGTCGTTTCTGCTGTGGCCGCTATTGAATGCACTGGTGGCGAGCAAGGTGATGGCGCGACTAGGCGGCCGCATGCGCGCGGCGCTGTCGGGCGGCGCGGCGTTGCCGCCGGATATCTCGCGCGTGTTTATCGGGTTGGGTTTGCCGGTGCTGCAAGGCTATGGGCTGACCGAAACCAGTCCGATGGCCTGTGCCAATAGCCCTTCGGACAATCTGCCCGCGAGCGTAGGCCGGGTGCTGCCCGGCGTGCAGGTGAAAATCGGCGGCAACAACGCGCTGTTGATCAAGGGCCCCAATATCATGCTCGGCTATTGGAACAACGAGGCCGCGACCAAGGCGATGATACAGCCCGATGGCTGGCTGAACTCCGGCGACACCGCGCGCATCGACGAGCAGGGGCATGTGTTCATCACCGGACGCATTAAAGAAATTATTGTCATGTCCAATGGCGAAAAGCTGCCGCCGGTGGACATGGAGAACGCCATCCTGCGCGATCCGCTGTTCGAGCAGGTGATGATGCTGGGCGAAGCCAAGCCGTACTTAAGCGTGCTGGCGGTGCTCAATGCGGATCACTGGCGTAAGCTGGCCGCCGACAAAGGCTGGACGGCGGATGACCCCGCCGTGCTGCGCGGCAAGGATGTGGAAAAAGAGATCACCGCGCGCATCGGCGCGCAACTCAAGGCGTTTCCCGGCTACGCGCAGGTGCGTCGCGTGTCGGTGTCGCTCGAACCGTGGTCGATGGAAAACGGCTTGCTGACCCCCACGCTGAAATTGAAACGCCCGAAAGTGATGGAAAAATTCAGCGCCGAAATCGATCAGCTTTACGCCGGACATTGAATAACCGCCAGGGTGCGAGGTGAAAACAGTCCAGCCCGGCAAGTGTTTTTATTCGCCAACCTTCCGCCCGCATCCTTTATAGCGAACACCCCATGAGCGAACACCCCGCCACCGTACCGTTACCCGATAAAAACCCGACACTCCGGGTTATTCCCATGCCTGCCGACGCCAATCATACCGGCGACATCTTCGGCGGCTGGATTATGTCGCAGGTGGACTTGGCAGGCAGCGTGCCCGCGGTGCGGCTGGCGCAGGGGCGGGTGGCGACGGTGGCGGTGAACTCGTTTGTGTTCCGCCAGCCGGTGTTTGTCGGCGACGTGGTGAGTTTTTACGCCGAAGTGGTGAAAGTGGGGCGCACGTCGATCACGGTGGACGTCGAGGTGTATTCGCAGCGCCGCCCGGAGCGGGAGTTATGCGTCAAGGTGACCGAGGCGACGCTGACTTATGTGGCGGTGGACGATCAGCGTCGACCGCGTGTTGTAAATACACCACTGCTTTGATTGCCGCGATTATTACGGGAGAAAAATTCGCTTTGGCCAGCGCTGTCATGGAGTACATGAGAGAGAGAGAGTAGTTGACACCGGGAATACGGCCATGGATACTTTTACAGGGGCGTCGAATTTCTACTGCAGGAGGGGCCGTTGAATAATCTACCTTTGCACATCCGTACCTGTAATTTTCACCGTAAATCCATCACCACTGCGGTCATGCTGGCACTTTTCCTGCCGGCGTCGGCCCATGCCTTCGAGATCAGAAATCAGGCTGGTGATGTCATCGGCAGTTTTGACACCACCATCAGTCTTTCGGGCGCGATGCGCGCCAATGGCCGCGACCCGTCACTGGTGGGTATTACCAATGGCGGCACATCGCGGGATATCAACAGCGACGACGGCAATCTTAATTACGACAAAAACAAGACGTTTTCCAGCCCCATCCGGGTGACCCATGAGCTGGGACTGAAGCAGGGCAGCTACGGCCTGTTCGCCCGCGGCACGTATTTTCACGATTTTGCTTACCAGAATCAGGCTGTGAGCGCGGTCAGCGGATACGGCTCCACCGGTCAGGATCGCATGGGCCGGGGCGTAGAGTTGTTGGATGCCTTTGTTTACGGCTCAATCAACAGTTTCGGCGGACGCAATCTTAATGTCCGGCTCGGCAATCAGGTGGTGAACTGGGGGGAGAGCACCTTCATTCCCAACGGCATCAACGTGATCAACGGCGTGGATGTGGCCAAGCTGCGCAACCCCGGCGCGGATCTGAAAGAGGCGCTGCGGCCTACCCCCATGATCTGGGCCTCGCAGGAACTGACCGACAAGATCAGCATAGAGGGATTCTATGCCTTCAAGTGGCGCGAAACACGCCTGGATCCCCGCGGCACGTTTTTCAGCACTACCGATGCGCTGTCGCCGGATGGGGACAAGATTTTTATCGGATCGGGCAGACGCATTGACCAGCATTTCGCCCCCATCGCTATCACCGCTGGCGCGACAGCGCCGGTGTGGGCGCCGCGGACGGTAGATCGTACGCCGAGAGACAATAACGAATTTGGTCTGACCCTGCGGATGTTTGCGCCGGCGCTGAACAATACTGAATTCGGTTTTTCATTTGTGAATTATCACAGCCGGACCCCGTTCCTGTCCGGCACCCGCGGAGCTGCTACGACAGGAGGTGCTGCGGGTTTGGGGTGCGGAGCGAACCCGCTGGTCAACTTCAACACCTTGGTCTTTGCACAAACCGGCGGGGCGGATGGTTCGCCAGCCGGATTGCCCATATGCGGAACCAGGGCTGCGCAGTATTTCGCGGATTATCCGGAGAATATCCGTCTCTTCGGATTGAGCTTTAATACTGCGGGGCCCGGCGGCATTGCCTTTCAGGGTGAGTATTCGTACCGGCCCAATCAGCCGCTGCAGCTTGCGACCACTGAGGTGATTCTGGCCGCAGGCGGTCTTGCCAACAACATCACCGGCAATCGTATTGCGGCAGCAGCAGTGCCGTTGGGAACCGAGATTTCCGGCTATCGGCGGGTGCAGATGCATCAACTGCAGTTCACCGGCACCAAGGTTTTTAGCTCGACTCTGGGTGCCGAATCG
>JANPOH010000293.1:0-3355 GCA_031427895.1 Betaproteobacteria bacterium | reverse complement strand
GTTGTAAGCTAGATCGACTGATTTTATGCGGATCCTCAATTTCGGCAAAGTAACTCTGAAAATCCACCAGTGGTGCAGTCGGCATCGGTCATCCCTCCGAAACGGCGGCAAGATGACCCTAATCTTCCCATACTCACCCATTAAGACGCGATTGCCCTGCAGCACGGCTCAGTCGGGTGAGGCTGCCCGCGCTAATGTGTTAGACTTTCCTCTCAAGGTACGCAGCGTTTGAAAGGCCTTCTGATGACCACCTCTCAACCCTCCACCACCCAAACCGGTCCTGCCATCCACCCGGCCACACACCTGGGCCACGTCCACCTGACGGTGGCCAACCTCGAGCGCGCCCACGACCAGCACTTTGACATCGCGGCTGGCGTTTTCCGACAGCGCTTTGCCTTGCGGCCCGAAAATTTTGCCATTGGCTTCGAGCAGATCTTTGCGCTCCATGCCGGGGCCGCGCGGGCGCGCACCGACCAACAGCGCAACGTCGGCGTCTTTGAACGCGATATTCGGATCGGAGGCCGCCACCATGCCGTGCAGCAACGGAAACGCGCAGTCGTCGAGCTCCATCATCACGCCGGTCAACGCTTTTTGCGCTTTTTCGTCGGGAATCTCGAGCATTTGCAGAATAACGGGCTGATCTTTGCCGAGCATTTCGCCGCTGGCGATACGGAACAACAGGCTGTAGCCGATCTGGCCTGCGGCGCCGGTTACCGCAACGCGCATGGGTTTTTTCATGGTGGAACTCCTGGGTTTCGGATCGTGAAAAGTTTCGCGTAAGCCGCGCTTGAGACAATAAAAAACAGCACAAACGGCAGCGCGTGCAAGACTGGCGATGATAGCCAACCCCCTGTTCGGGGTCAACTTTACGGACGCATCGCCGCACCAGAAATGCGCGTCTTCGCACGCAAACCGTGCATCGAACGATTTGACCAATCGGTGGAATGACGCGAAAGGAATGACACGAAAGGAATGACACGAAAGTAAGGGCGCGTTTTGCTGTTCCGCAATATGCTGAAAGCTGGTAGAATTTTTCGGCTTTGATCTTATCAAGTGACTTGCGGTTCGCTGTGCAAACGCCGTTCAAACGCGGGTCGAAAAATTAACCCGCGCATTGTGCGAGCCGGCGCACCCTAAGCACCTGCGCGCACTAAGCACCTGATAACACTGCGGTAAAGCACACAGAACACTGCGGTAAAGCACACAGGCCACCATCCCCACCCCGTTAACTGAAGCGAAAGAGAAGTTGTCTGATGCCCACCCGTCGTCCCAAACATTTGAATTTATTGGAAATCCGGCTGCCGTTGCCAGCGTTTGTTTCCATCCTGCATCGTGCCAGCGGCGCGATATTGTTTTTAATGCTGCCGTTGTTACTGTATCTGCTGGGCAGCAGTCTGGAGTCTCCCAAATCGTTTGCCGTGTTCAAATCCTGGGTCGGCAACCCCTTGGTCAAGTTCGTGCTGATCGGTTTGCTGTGGGCCTACTTGCATCATTTTTGCGCGGGCATCCGCCATCTGGCGATGGACATGCATCAGGGGCTGGAACTCAAAACCGCGCGCGCCACCAGCTATGCCGTGCTCGCCGTGAGTTTGGCGCTTACGGTGGTGATCGGGGTGAAGCTATGGTAAATCGCGACGTATCCGGCGCCCATTACGGCCTGCGCGACTGGCTGGCGCAGCGTGTCACGGCGGTGGTGATGGTGATCTACAGCGTGATTTTTGTGGTGATGCTGCTCAGGCTGCCGCAATTCGATTTCGTCCACTGGAAAGCGATGTGGAGCGCGCCTTGGATGCGCTACGCTACCCTCTTGTTTTTATTAAGTTTATTCGTGCATGCCTGGATCGGCATGCGCAATATTTTCATGGACTACATCAAGAACACTGGCGTGCGTCTGGCGCTGTATTCACTGGTGATCCTCTCGCTCGTCGCCTACGGCGCATGGGCTGTGCAGATTTTGTGGGGTAGGTAATGGCCATCGCCAAAAGACAATTTGATGCGGTAGTGGTGGGTGCGGGCGGATCCGGGTTGCGTGCGGCGCTGCAATTGGCGGAATCCAATCTCAAAGTGGCGGTGCTGTCGAAGGTATTCCCGACGCGCTCGCACACGGTGGCGGCGCAAGGCGGCGTATCCGCCTCGCTCGGCAACGAAGAGCCGGACAACTGGCACTGGCACATGTACGACACGGTCAAGGGGGCGGATTACTTGGGTGACCAGGATGCCATCGAGTTCATGTGCCGCAAGGCGTGCGACGCGGTGGTGGAACTTGAGCACTACGGCATGCCGTTTGATCGTCTGGATAACGGCAAAATTTACCAGCGCCCGTTCGGCGGCCACACCAGCAACTACGGCGAGCGCGCCATCAAGCGCGCTTGCGCGGCTGCGGATCGCACCGGGCACGCCATGCTGCACACGCTGTATCAGTGCAATGTGCGCGCGCATACGCAATTTTTCGTCGAGTGGATGGCGCTCGACTTGATCCGCAACCAGCAGGGTGACGTGCTGGGCGTGGTGGCGCTGGAAATGGAAACCGGCGAAGTGATGATTCTGCAAGCTAGGGCCACCTTGCTGGCGACCGGCGGCGCGGGGCGCATTTACTCTGCCAGCACCAATGCCTTTATCAATACGGGTGATGGCTTGGGGATGGCGGCGCGCGCGGGCATCCCTCTTGAAGATATGGAGTTCTGGCAGTTTCACCCGACCGGGGTGGCCGGCGCGGGCGTATTGATTACCGAAGGTGTGCGCGGCGAAGGCGGGTTTCTGCTCAACAAAAACGGTGAGCGTTTCATGGAGCGTTACGCGCCCACGGTCAAAGACCTCGCCAGCCGTGACGTGGTGTCGCGTGCGATGGCTACCGAAATCAAGGAGGGCCGCGGCGCGGGCAAGGATGGCGAATTCATTCTGCTGAAACTCGATCACCTGGGCGCCGACGTCATCGACAAGCGCCTGCCCGGAATCCGCGAAATCGCGAAAAAATTTGCTAACGTGGATCCGGCAACCGACCCGATTCCCGTGGTGCCGACCTGTCACTACCAGATGGGCGGCGTGCCGACGAATATACAGGGGCAGGCGGTGATGCCCGATGGCAATGGCGGCGAGAAAATCGTGCGCGGATTGTACGCGGCGGGCGAATGCGCGTGCGTGTCGGTGCATGGCGCGAACCGGCTGGGCACCAATTCATTGCTCGATCTGCTGGTGTTCGGCAAATCGGCGGGGCCGGGCTGCACTTCTCTGTCGCGGATCTGTTGGCCGTGCGTCGCATCGCCGTGCCCGGCGCAATCGTTCAGATCGCGGTTCGGAAATCGTCGATCTGTTTCTGGGCAGCATGACCAAGCATCTGTTGCTGGATGCGCCCTGC
>JANPOH010000292.1:0-12086 GCA_031427895.1 Betaproteobacteria bacterium | reverse complement strand
ATGAGCGCCATCACGTCCTGCAACTGATCGCGGAAACCGAACGCGCCGCCGGATTGATAGTAACCGCTGCGCGCCCACAGACGGCAGGCCAGTGTTTGATACATGAGCCAGCCATTGGCCAAAACGTTGAGGGATTGATCGGGTGTTTCCACCTGTACTGCGCCTAGCGTGTGTTGCCAGTATTGCCGCACTTTTTGCAACGTGTCGTGCGCCGCTGCCGAGCCGCGGCAGCGTTGCAGTACACTGCGCGCCTCATTGAGGTTGCGCCCGGCGCCGAGCCTGAAGATAAACTCACGCTCTTCCCCATCGGCCAGTTCGAACGCAATCTGGATTGCCGCGCATGGATCCAAAGCGGCGCCTACCTTATTGGATAGCTGCGACCGGGTCATGGCGGCAGGATTCCTGAGCGTGCGATTGCGCCCGACGAACTCGGTGCGGTCGCCGCTGAAGGTGCGGGTCATATCGTCAACGTCGAAGAACGCAATTCGATCGGCGAACTCGGTGTTGTATGCGTTGCGTGCATAGAACGCGCCGCTCGCCGGATCGATTTCGGTAATCACGTGCATGGTCGATTTCGGCCGCAGGTCGCCCAACACCCACTCCACGTAGCCGGTTGCGGAGAGCCGGCGCGCGCGGCCTGACTCGTTGCGCACTTTCAATACCGAGAACTTGACTGCGGCGTCCATGGCCACGTAAACCGTAAGCGCCGAGCTGATGCCGTCTTCCGCATGCTCGAAGCTGCTGTAACCGAAGCCGTGCCGGCTGACGTAAGGTGTGGCGCCGCGGCTGGGCAGCGGCGTGGGCGACCAGAAGTGCCCGCTTTCTTCGTCACGCAGGTAAAAGGCCTCGCCGCTCGCGTCGCTCACCGGATCATTGCCCCAGGGGGTAAGGCGGAACTCATGGGCATTCTCGCTCCAGGTGTAGGCCATGCCGCTTTCGGAGATGACCGTGCCAAAGTTTGAATTCGCCAGCACATTCACCCAAGGCGCCGGGGTCACTAGCTCGTGAGCAGTCGTGATGACGTATTCGCGCCCATCAGGGGTGAAGCCGCCGAGTCCATTGTTGAAGAGCAGATCGCGGCGCGGGGGCGTGGCCGTCATCGGGCTTTCGGCGCGGTGGGCGCGGGTCGGCTTGAAGTGCGGCAAATTCAGATGCGGTGCGCGCACTTCCATCAAGCCGCGCCGATTGATTTGGTCTCCCAGCGTTCCGCGGCGGTCGCTGATGATGGCGCGCGCGACCGATTGCACCAGAATGCGGTCTTCATCCGATATCTGCTCCGCCCGCCGCACGAAAATTCCACCGGGTCTATCCATCACCTGGGCTTCGACGCCTGCCGCGATCAGCCCCATGATTTGATCTTGCAGCAGTTGCCGGTAACCGGCGCGATCTTCATTCCAGATCACCAGATCCACGCTGAGTCCCTTCAAGCGCCAATAGGCGTGGGCCTGCACCAGTTGGCGTACCAGGTCTAAATTCGCCATCTCGCCTATCTGCAGCAGCACGATCGGAAAATCGCCTGAAATGGCATAGCTCCATAAGCTGGATTGTCCGCGACGATTCCTGCCGAGTATGCCGGCGTCCGCACGTAAACTTGAATTGGCGTAGATAACGGAGCCCGCCAGACGTCCATAAAGCTGCGCGTCAGCCTCGGTGGCGTTAATTTGCCGCAGCACCACCTGGCTATGCGTCCACGCCAGTTCGAAAACGCGATCCGCCAGATGCCGATCCTGATATTTTTCGGCCAGGCTTACGGCTGCTTCGCGGGTGGCGCCGATGCCGGATACCATGTCTATCGTCGCAGTCTGTTCCGGTTCGAGGGTAATTCGATAGCGGATCGAGACGATGGGATCCAGCACCGAGCCTGCGCTGCCCGAGAGTGCCGTGGAATCATCCATCGCCTGTGGCGCGGCAACGGTGCGTCCGCGGCCGATAAAGCGCATGCGGTCTGTTTCGTACGAAATCTCGCCGGCCTGCGCTCCGCGCACACTCATCAGGTGCAACATCCACGGCGCCTGCTCGGCGAGCGAGCGCGGTCGGCGCGTGCACAGGATAGCCTGCCGCTCGCGGATGATTTCGGTCTGAACGAAAAGATTGCTGAACGCCGGATGCAATGCGTCTGCGGCAGGTGCGGCGAGAACCACTTCAGCGTAACTCGTGACCTCGATCGTGCGCCGCATCCGCGCGCAGTTGGTGATATGTACCCGGCGCAGCTCGATGTCGTCTTCCGGTGAAACAACGATCTCGGTATGCATATCGTAATCGAGGTCGCGGCGGCGAAATTCCGCCCGTCCCTCCGAGAAAATCGCTTCGTAAGCTTCCGCTCGTTTGAGCGTCGGCTGATGGGTATTCGACCAGAACACCCCGCTCGTCACGTCGCGGATGTAACAGAACGCCCCCCAGTTGTCGCAGGTCGTGTCTTCGCGCCAGCGGGTAACGGCGAGGTCTTTCCAGCGGCTGTAGCCGCCGCCCGCATTCGTCACCATCACGTGGTATCTGCCGTTCGATAACAACTGCACTTCCGGTACCGGCGTGCCGGGGCTGGTAATTACGCGCACCGGCATTTCCACGTCCTCGCCGGTCGCGCGGGTGGACGAGAACTCGGCAGTATGCAACTGAGACGCTCTGGCCTTGGGTACCCGCTCCTGCAGCAACAAGGTGGTCGCCTGGAACATCGGATCGGACTCGAAGCGCTTTTGCATTGGGCGATCCAGAATCAGGTAAGCCAGAGATAACAGGATCATGCCCTGGTGATGCGCCATGAACGACCGGATCACGGCGCTCGATTGCCCGCGCGGCAGACGTGACGCGGTGTAGTCGACTGCTTCGTAAAAGCCGAATTTTCCTGCCAGCCCTTCAGCGGCAAGTCGCTGCAGATTCAGGCACGCGTGCTCGGGCGCGACCATCAGCGCGAGCGCCGAAGCATACGGCGCAATCACCAGATCCTCGGCCAGCCCGCGCTTGAGTCCCAGGCCGGGCACGCCGAATGCGCGATACTGGTAGTTCAGAGCGGCGTCGACTGTGTTGTAGCCGCATTCCGAGATGCCCCATGCCACGCCGCGCTGGATCCCGTAAGCGATCTGTCGCTCCACCGCCGCTTGATAGGTGCGGTCGAGCAGCGTGTTTTCGTACGTCGGCATCACCAGCAGCGGCATCAGGTACTCGAACATCGAACCGCTCCACGACAGGAGCGTAGTCTCGCCACCGCTGGTCGTGAGCAGGCGGCCCAGTGCGAACCAGCTTTCCTGCGGCAGTTGTCCTTGTGCAATCGCCACGAAACTGCACAGTCGCGCCTCGGAGGCCAGCAGATCGTAGTAACTCGAATCCTGGCGGCGCTCACCGACGTTGTAGCCGATAGCGAGCAGATGACGCGCTTCGTTGTAGAGAAAGTCATACTCCATTGTCGCCAGTTCGCCGGCTTGCAGCGCCAACAGATCGATCGCCGCAATGCGCGCTTCGGCGCCGCGGCTTGCAGCGGCGATGCGCCGTCGCGCCTCATCCAGCCACTCGCGCTCTTCGGGCGTCGCTTCAGGGGTCAGTGGTTGCTCGATTGCCGCCAACCACTGTACTTTGCCGGTTGCCAATTCACGCAGTGTCGGAATCCTGGCGCCAGTCAGGAGGTCACGGATTCTGCCTGATGCAGGCGGCAGCGTCAGCCACGGCGCGAGCAAAGTCAGTTCATCGAGGGCGCTCCGGCACTGACGGGCCAACGCTAGTGCCCACCACTGCGCGTCATTCTCCTGTCCGCTAGCGGGCGCCAACTCCGGGCTGGCGGCCACCTCTGCGGCAGACGCCTCCAGCCGGGCCAGCCACCGCTGCGCCGCGGCGAGCGTGGCGGGCCGGGAATCGTAAGCAGTTTCGACATCTTTCTGAAGTTGAGTGAGCCGGGGTGAAGCGGCTTCTCCCGCGGTGTCCATCAGGATCCCGACGGTGTCGCTTAAGCCTTCAAACAATCGGAGCCCCAGTATCTGGTGATCGGGCAATGCGAGCAGCCCCGGCCGCAATGTCAGCAAATGCCCCGCGAGGTTGCCGCTGTCCACCGACGAAATGTAGAGCGGCGGCAGAGGCCGCAGCGATTGCGTATCGTACCAGTTGTAGAAGTGACCCTGATGCCGTTCCAGCGCTGCCATCGTGCGTAGTGCATTCATGGTGCGCTCGATGAGTTGTCCGGCTGGTATGTAGCCGAAGTCGTAGGCCGCCAAATTGGCAAGCAGGGACAGCCCCATGTTGGTCGGTGAGGTGCGATGCGCAACCACGGCCACCGGCCGCTCCTGATTGTTGTCTGGTGGAAGGGGAAGGTCTGATGCGCGCACATGTGATCGAAAACCGGCCACCGGGTGCTCCTGATAGTTGTCCGGCGGCAGCCAGTGATCTTCCGCACCGACGACGGTCTCGAAGAACGCCCAGGTCTTGCGCGAAATCTTCTGCAGAAAAATGATCTGGTCGGGTGCCAGCCGTGCTTCACGGCGGACCAGTGGCTGGCTGATCCAGCAGGCGATTGCGGGTGAGGCAATCCATAAAAACAAAATCGGTCCCGCCACTGCCAGTGTGACCGGTGTGACTGCCGCCAGATAAACTGCGCAGCCGACGCCGATAACCGGTGCTATCCACATCGATTGATAGCTGGCGGCCAGGCTGACGCGATCACCGCGATCCGCTGCGTCCGACGGACTCCATTCCAGCAGCCGCTTATGTGTGATCCATATTCGCCAGTTGGTGCGTATGATAGCGTCCAGGCTGAAGTACGCTTCATGGGGTAAGCAGGCAAGCGCAAGAGCCGCCTGCGCCAGGTGCGTGCCAGCCGAGCGCGATACTGCGGCGAGATGTTGAGCGATCAATACGTCATCCGGCTTGCGGAACAGATCAACAATTGAGGCAATCAACGGCGGAATCAGCATGATGCCGACCACCGCCAGGGTCCAGAACCAGGCTGGTGACAAGAGGGTCCAGCCCAGCAGCAACAGGAGTGTCAATGCAGCCGGGACCAGGCTGCGCCGCAGGTTGTCGAAGATTTTCCATTGGGATAGCGCCGAAAGAGGGTTCTGCGGGCTACCGGTAGCTGAATCCGTACGGTTGCCGGCGTTGTTGTCAGCGGTGTTGTCAGGTGAGTGCGACAGCAACCACGATGCAATCTGCCAATCTCCGCGTATCCAGCGGTGCCGGCGCTTCACATCCACGTCATAGCGGGAAGGATATTCTTCATGCAAGCACACGTCGCTCAATAATCCGGCACGCGCGTAACATCCTTCCAGCAAATCGTGGCTGAGAATCCGGTTTTCAGGGAAGCGCCCCTTGAGTGATCGCTCGAAAGCATCGACATCGTAGATGCCTTTGCCGATAAACGAACCCTCGCCAAACAGGTCCTGGTAAACATCGGAGACGGCGCGCGTATAGGGGTCGATGCCGGGCTCGCTTCCGAACAGTCGTGCATAGCGCGAGCGGTTCGCGCCCGGAAGGCTCGCCGCCACGCGCGGTTGCAGGATGCCATGGCCCCCGGTCACCATTTGCCGCGCTTCATCGAAATGGGCGTGATTCAAAGGGTGCGCCATCGCGCTCACAAACTGACGTGCAGCATCTCGCGGCAGTTGTGTATCCGTGTCCAGGGTAATCACGTACTTTACGCCGGACAACACGCTGGTCGTGCCGACGATCAGCGAGAAACTATCCTGCGCGCCGCCGCGCAGCAGCGCATTCAATTGCGTCAGCTTCCCTCGCTTACGCTCGTAGCCCATCCACAGCCGTTCCTGTGGATTCCAGCGGCGCGGGCGATGAAAGAGAAAAAACGCATCACCGTTGGCGCCGCTTTTTGCACCTCCATACTTTTCATTCAGGTCATCGATGCGGTTTCTGGCCAGCAGCAATAGCGGTTCGTCTTGCGCCAGCGTTTCCTCGTGTGCGTCGCAAAAATCAGTCAGCAGACCGAAGTGCAGATTAGCGTCGCGGTTAGCCAGGAACCGGACTTCAAGCGCCTCGATCAACGCTTCGATGTTTTGAGCGCTGGTGAGCATGGTTGGGACTACGACCAGCGTGCGGCAGTCCGGCGGAATACCACTTGAAAAGTCCAGACGCGGCAGCGGCCGCGGCGCCACCAGCAAGGTCGCCGCCCAGTTGACCAGTGCGATCGCCAGATGACTTGTGCATAAAACCACCGGTATCGCCAATAGTGCGAGTATCCAGCCCTGCAGTCCGCCGGCGTGCGCCTTGGCCAGTGCGCTCCCGGTAAAGGCCAGCGTTAGCAGAACGATAGCGCCCAGAAAGAGAAGCGCAGGAAATCGGCGGCAAGCCTGTTGCATTGTTTCAACGGGCGATAAGCGCACTTGCGCCGCACGTTTGAGCTGCGGCAGACCGTTGTCGATCAGGTAATAGCCCACATGCGAAGTGCGATCGCCAGCGCCAAGGTTAGCGCCTTTGACCAGCGCACTGGCCGCGCCTTCGTGTGCTAACTGAATCGCTTTGCGCGCGACCTCACCCTCGGACAGGTTGCTCGATTTCGCGATATTCTCGACTACGTGCCGGTAGCAATCACGCGTCGCGAAATCCATCTTGCCGTAGACTGCGCCTGGATCCTCCCGAAGTTTTTGCTCAACGCCGCTCATCGATTCGACGAACTCGCGCCAATCCATCGCTCCCAGAAAGCGCAGACTGCCGATGCTGTTGCTGATCGTGACTTGGCCGGAGGCCTGCTTTTGGGTTTCCGACTGCACCAACTGCTCGATCGTCAGCCCCGACTCCGAAAGCCGCTGCTCGATCCAGGTTAGCGGCAGGGCCAGAGCGACGCTCTGGCCCTGCAGGCGTCGCGCAAGCTCCGCGACAAACGAGCTGGCCATCGGCGGATTCGATCGCGCCATGTCCGCTACCACTACAATCAAGCTCTTCGGATCCTTCTCCGCGACCTCCATCATCTGGTCCGCCCAGGCATCGGCGCGGTCCCGGGCTATGGTACTGGCCGCCACCCGTGCACCGACACGGCGCAGATTCTCGATCAACGCCAGTCGCAGCATGATGGGAATTGCCCACAACTCGCCCAACTTGAGCGTAGTGATTTTTTGATAGGCTGCCACGAAGCGGCTGAGAGTTTCCGGGTCTAACTGCCCATCGCCGTGCGCGATCGCCTCCAGCGCGATGTCATATACGCGCGGCAGCCCGCCCGATGGACCGTGAGCCAGGCGCGGCAGCTCCTTGCTGTAACCCTTAGGCAAATGCCGCTTGGCCGTGCGTATCTGTTCCTGGATCAGATAAAAATTATCGAGCAGCCAATCACCGGACGGCGAAATCCGGCGGTTAGCCTTGACCGCCGCTGTCAGCAGGTTGCAGGCTTCCAACAGAACGTCTTCGTTCTCGGCCAATCGCGGGAGGAGCTGATCGGGAACTCGCCGCGAGTCCAATTGGTGCAAGCCCGCAAGGGTCTTGCCATGCTGTTCCATCTGGTCGGCGCTATAGAGTTCTGCCCGCAGCGCTGGCGCTTCGTCGGCGGACTGTTGCTGCGCCAAGTTGTTGTGGCGCGAGCGCGCCCGAAAGCGGATCCACATCCCGCGCATGCTTTTAATACCCAATTTCACTTCAGGTTTCCTTCTCTTCGCGCAGTAGCGGCGACCCCATCGCACAGGTGACTTAAGGTGGCGCCATAAAAGTCAGCTTCATTTATGTCGAATCATAGGTCTGAGATTAACACTTGCAAGCTAAACTGGTATCGAGAACGAGTTTCAATCGCGGCGCGCCCTGCGAGCTTTGCGCACCGCATTGACCTCGGCCTGAATCTCGGCCTCGCTCATTTTCGGCGCCCTCGACAAGGACACGCGGGCCTTCGTGCAAAAAGTGGCGGACGAAACCGTGCGGAAGTTTTTCAGCCGTTAGCGGGCTGCCCGCCGTCAGAACGTATCGCGCACGCCATCCTGTTTTTCGCTGACAAGATGCGGCGGTGGATCAATATCGTTGCTCGCGACGTTGGCGAGCAATGCGCTCGTCACAACGGGCAGTGAACGGGCAGTGAACGGACAATGGCACGAGTTGCGCGGGCAGCGCGTGGGGGGGCAATGGGCGCGAGCCATAAACCGAGCGCGGACGAAACCAGGGCAACCGTGATCGTAATCGGCTTTATCCGGTAATGCCCGTCCGCCTGCCGGCAACAGCCGCCCGGCGCGATCGTGCTGTCCTGCTATCCTGCTATCCGCGCGCCAAGCGGGCAGCGGTCGCGTGCTTGCGCGAAAAGCGCATCGCCAATTGCAGCAATTCATCCCACACGTCGCCCTTCGCGAGGCCCTTGATCATGCGGTCGATGGCGGCGGCGTGACGCAGGCCTTGCGCGACCTGCATTTTGGAAAAGCGGCTCAGATTCTGCTGCAGGGCGTGCTGGTGCGGCACGCCCCATACCTTGGCGTCGCGCCATACCGTGTTCAACGGGCGGCCGGATTCCGCGGCCACCAGCACGCGGCCGATGGCGCGAATTTCGTCGGCGAGCCACCACAGCGCCATCGGCGCCGGCGTGCCTTCGCCCTTAAGGCCTTCGAGCATGCGGGCGAGGCGCACGGCATCGCCTTCGATCATGGCAATGCCCAGCGTGAACACGTCGTAGCGCGCGACATCGAGCACCGCCTCGCGCACCTGCTCGAAGCGAATCGGCCCCGGCGGGAACAATAAGGCGAGCTTTTGCACCTCCTGAAACGCGGCCAGCAGATTGCCTTCCACGCGCTCGGTGATAAACGCCAGCGCTTCGGCGTCGGCGGTTTGCTCCTGCGCTTTCAGGCGCTCCGCCAGCCATTGCGGCAGCGCCTTGCGCGGCACGGCTTTGGCATCCACCATCACGCCCGCGCGATCCAGCGCCTCGAACCAGCCGGCCTTTTGTGCGCGCCAGTCAAGCGCGGGCAGGTACACCAGCGTGATGGTGTCGGCGGGAAGCGCGGCGCAAAACGCCTGCAACGCCGCGCCGCCTTCGACGCCGGGTTTGCCGTTGGGAATCCGCAAATCGAGCAGTTTGCGCGAGGCGAACAGCGATTGCGAATTCGCCGCCATCGCCAGTTGCGGCCACTTGAACGAGGAATCCGCGGTCAATACCTCGCGCTCAATGTAGCCTTCGGCGCGCGCCTTGGCGCGGATGTGGTCGCCGGCTTCGAGCGCCAGCAGCGGCTCGTCGCCGAATACGGTGTAGAGCGGTTTCAGTTCACGCGCGAGTTGCGGCGCCAGTTGCTCGGAGGAAATTCGCATGGCCGGTGGCGCGGTGCCGCGATGAACAACTACAGACTGGCGGCGGCGCGGGTCGCCTGCAATTGCCGCAGCAATTGACTCACGGCGTCGGTTTGCATGTCGCGGTAGAGCCGCGCTTCTTCGGATTCTTTCGGCAACGTATCGGTGTCGTTGAACGAAAAGTCACGATGCAGCAGGATCGTTGTCGGCGCGCGCAGCTCCTTGTTGTCCTTGTCAACCACGCGATATTGCACGCGGTAGCGCAACTGGTATTCGCGCACGCGCCCGCCGCCCGACAGCGACAGAATGGATTTCTCGCGCGCCTCGGCAAGCACCTGCAGCGTGGCCTGCGCGTCTTTCGGGTTATCCACCACCTTGGTCTGGCTGCCGGAGGCGACGGCGCGGCGCATCTGCGTGGCGAACGTCGATGTTGTCGCGGCGGCCACGTGCAGGGTGTCGTAGGGCAGGTTGGCGGCGCCGCGCAACTGGAAGCCGCAACCGGCCACCGTAAACAGGGCGAGCAGCAGCGCGGAGGTGATGAGATGTTTCATAGCGGGGATTTTATTCGGTACGGGGCGCGTGCGACAGTTGCAATACAATATGGATATAAGTATTTGTTTTTAAACAATATTTTAAATAACAATATTCGCCAGCCGACCCGGTACCACGATAAATTTCTTAACCGGCTTGCCGTCGATGACGCGCTGGATTTCCACATCGGCCAGCACCAGCGCCTCAATCGCCTTGTTATCGGCTTCGCGCGGCACGCGCACGCTGCCGCGCTTTTTGCCGTTGACCTGCACCACCAGTTCGATTTCATCCTGCGTCAGGGCGGCAGCGTCTGGCTCCGGCCACGGTGCGGCGAGAATATCGCTGCCGTAGTTGAGATCGATCCACAACTGGTGCGCGATATGCGGCGTCATCGGCGACAGCAGCCGCAGCAGCAACGACAGGCCTTCGCGCACGACGGCGTGTTTCAAGGCGGCATCGGCGCCGCACTTGTGCGCGGCTTCCAGCGCGTTGAGCATTTTCATGCCGGCCGAGGCGACGGTGTTGAATTGATGGCGCGCCATGTCGTAGTTCGCCTGCTTTAACGCGGCGTGGATGTCGCGGCGCGCGTTGGCGAGTTCCGGCGGCAGCGGTGCGGCTACGGGTGCGGCGCTGTTGGTTTGCGCGGCTTCGTGCGCAAACGCCCACAGCCGCCGCATAAAGCGCGCAGCGCCTTCAACACCCGCGTCGTTCCACAGCAGCGTGTCTTCGGGCGGCGAGGTGAACATCATGAAAAAACGCGCGATGTCGGCGCCGTATTCCTCGATCAACGCCTGCGGATCGACGCCGTTGTTTTTGGATTTCGACATGGTGCCGAGGCCGGCGGATTCCACCGGCTGCCCATCGGCGCGCAGCGCCACGCCGGTGCGCGTGCCCTTGTCGTCGGTTTTTATTTCCACTTCCAGCGGGTTGTAGTAAACAATGCGGCCCCCGCCGGCCCCGTCGCTGTTCGGGGCCGGGTGTGCGCCGGGTTTACGATAGAAAATCTCGTTCAACACCATGCCCTGCGTCAGCAGACGCGAGAACGGTTCGTCCATTTTCACCAGATCAAGATCACGCATCACCTTGGTCCAGAAGCGCGAATACAGCAAATGCAGAATCGCGTGCTCGATGCCGCCAATGTACTGATCGACCGGCAGCCAGTAATTCACGTGCTTGTCGGTCATGCCGCCCGCGCGGTCGGTGCAGGCGAAGTGCGTGTAGTACCACGACGAATCGACGAAGGTGTCCATGGTGTCGGTTTCGCGCCGCGCGGGCCGGCCGCATTTCGGGCACGGCACGTTGACGAAATCCGCGCGCTTGGCGAGCGGATTACCGCTGCCATCGGGTACGCAGTCTTCGGGCAGCACCACCGGCAAGTCTTTATCGGGTACGGGCACGTCGCCGCAATCACCGCAGTAAATCAGCGGGATCGGCGTGCCCCAGTAACGCTGGCGCGACACGCCCCAGTCGCGCAGGCGGTACAACACCTGCTTCTCTCCCAGCCCCTTCGCGGCCAAATCGGCGGCGATGGCGTCCACGGCGGCAGTGTAGGGTAAATTGTTGTATTTATTGGAGTTTATGCAAACCCCATGTTCCTTGTCGGCATACCATTCCTGCCAGGCGTCGGTGCTGAACGTCTGGCCCGCGACATCAATCACGGGCTTGATCGGCAAGCCATACTGTTTGGCAAAATGAAAATCGCGCTCGTCGTGCGCCGGCACCGCCATCACCGCGCCTTCGCCGTAGCTCATCAGCACGTAATTGCCGACCCACACTTCGGTTCTTTCGCCGGTGAGCGGATGCTCGACAAAAATGCCGGTGGGCATGCCTTTCTTTTCCATGGTCGCCATGTCGGCTTCCATCACGCTGCCGCGCTTGCATTCGTCGATGAAGGCAGCAAGCTGCGGATTATTTTTTGCCGCGTGGGTGGCGAGCGGGTGTTCCGCGGCGACGGCGACGAAAGTCACGCCCATGATGGTGTCGGCGCGCGTGGTGAACACCCATAGCAAACCACGTCCCCCTCTCCCTTCGGGAGAGGGGTTAGGGGTGAGGGAGGATGTTTGACTCGTGCCAAGGAAGTTTCCCTCACCCCCTGCCCCTCTCCCGGGGGGAGAGGGGAGATTATGGCTGCCGCTTGCCGCAGCAGGTAACTCGTAGGGAAACGCAAAGCGCACGCCATACGACTTGCCGATCCAGTTCGCCTGCATGGTACGCACGCGCTCGGGCCAATCCGGCAAGCCGTCGAGCGAAGTGAGCAACTCGTCGGCGTACTTCGTGATGGCTAGGTAGTAGCCGGGGATCTCGCGTTTTTCGACCACTGCGCCCGTGCGCCAGCCGCGTCCGTCGATGACCTGTTCGTTGGCGAGCACGGTCTGATC
>JANPOH010000291.1:0-3921 GCA_031427895.1 Betaproteobacteria bacterium | reverse complement strand
AGTATTGAAGCTCCCAGCTTTCGCGCTGTGCTTCATGTCCGGGCTTCCACTCTTGGGTCTCTGAATCGAAACCTTCAGGGTAGATAACGAGGCGGGCGCGCCGCCCTTGTACGGCACGTGGGTCATGCTGATTCCCGCCATGGATTTCAGCATTTCCCCCGCGAAATGCGGCACGGTCCCGTTGCCGCCGGAACTGAAGTTGAGCTGCCCCGGCCGCGCTTTCGCATAGGCGATGAAGTCCTTGATCGTCGTCGCGGGGATCGAGGGATGCACGAAAATCACCATCGGAGCGGAGGCGATCATCGTGACCGGCAGCAGGTCGTGTTCCATGTCGTACGGCAGTTTCCGGTAAACGTGAGGCGACATCGTCGACGTCATGCTGGTCACCAGAAACGTGTGGCCGTCGGGATTGGCTTTCGCGACCACGTCCGCGCCGATGGTGCCGCCCGCGCCCGCCCGGTTGTCGACGACGATCTGCTGCCCGAGGCTTTCCGCGAGCTGCCGCGCGAGCAGCCGGCCGATGATGTCGTTGGGGCTCGCGCCCGGCGGAAACGGCACCACCAGCCGGATCGAGCGGCTGGGGTAGGGCGCGGCGGCGTCTTTCCCCTGTGCCGCGGCTGCAACGGGCAGCGCCAGCAGCAGTGCCGGCAGAAACAGCGCTGTGAGCCGCTGGTGGAGCGTCGATGACCGGATTTGCATTTGTGCCTCCCCCTTTTCTTGAATACTAGCACCGGATGGGCAGTGCTGCCGCGTCTTGCCAAGCCATCGGGCGGGCGCATACCATCGGGCACACTTTGAGGAGGTTCATCCATGAAACCAATAACAATCGGCCGCTGCATCGCAACCGCGCTCTGTTTTGCGCCGCTGGCGGCGCCCGTGCAGTCCGCGGAGTACCCGGGGCGCACGATGGCGACTTCGATCACCAGATCGTAAAATTTTTCCGGCCGCAGGCGCGGCAGCATGGTCATCTGCGCGCGGGATTCGATCTGGAACACGCCGATGGTGTCGGCGCGCTGAATCATTGCGTACACGTTCGGATCGTCGCCGCAATCCAGCGCGGCAAGGGGTCAGGTCTTTCATTATCGCATCGTAACCGCGCCGGCGGGTAGATCAGACAAGTGAAAAAACGGCCCGCGCGAGGTGCCGCCGCGCATGATGACGCAGGGGATTTTGGTTTGCATGGTGGTGATTTCCGACGATGCTTTTAATGGACGGATTATAGCGTGCAGCCTCCGTAGGGTGCGCACCGCGCAACCATGCAGCGTGCGCAGTGCGCACCCTACTAAAACGCGTACTTCCGCAACCCGCCATCCACCGGCATCACTGCGCCGGTGATGTAGGCCGCCACCGGCGACGCCAAAAACACCGCCAGCACCGCCAGTTCTTCCGGCTCGCCATATCTGCCGACGGGAATCTCCTTGGCCGATTGCTCGGCACGAAATTCCGGCGGGTATTTGCGGCGGATTTGCTCGCTCATGATGCGTCCCGGCGGGATGCAGTTGACCGTCACGCCGTGCGGGCCAACTTCGCGTGACAGACCCTTCGACCAGGCGTGGATCGCGGCTTTGGTGGGGGTGGCGGCGATCAGGTATTCGGGTTCGGATTTGCCGCTGATGTTGATAATGCGGCCCCACTTGCGTTGCATCATGCCGGGCAGCACGGCGTGGGTAAGCTGGCGCACGCGCACGAAATTGAGCGTCATCGATTCGTCCCATGCGGAATCGGGCGTCTCGACGTGGATTTGTCCTTTGCTGCCGCCCGCGCTGTTGATGAGGATGTCGATTTTACCCAGTGCTTTTTCGGCGGCTTGCGCGAGGCGCGCGGGTGCGTCGGCTTCGATCATGTCGATCACCACGATGGCGGGCGCCTTGCCGCCGTTCGCGACGATTTCAGCAGCCAGTTCGTCGAGCAGGTTTTTGCGCCGCGCGACGATGCAGGTCTGCACGCCTTCCGCGGCCAGCGCTTTGGCGATGGCACGGCCTATGCCCTGGCTGGCGCCGGTGACGAGCGCGGTTTTATCGGCGAGTTGCAGATCCATGGATTGTGCTCCGTGATTATTCGTCGTCTGACGATGCGTCGTCTTCGTCGTCGGCGCGCATGGCGTCGCGCGACTTGTTCGCGGCGTCGCGCAGGGCAGCGGCGCCGAGGAAATACGCTTCAAGCGAGCCGGCCGCGCGCACGCGCAGCGCGGGCGGGTAGATGCGTACGCTGGTGGCGATGTGGTTTACGTCGCGCATTTGCTGGCGTTCCTGCAACCATTGGCCGGTGCCGCTGGATAGCGCGGGAATAATGAACGCCACCATCGCGGCGCGGCGCGCGCTGATGCTGGAGGCGTGGGTCATGTGTAAATAAAGGGCGCAGCCGAAGGCGATCGCGCCTACCCACGCGATGCGCGTATTCCACTGCGGCAAGGTAAACGTGAACCAGGCCAGATCCAGCACGCTGTTGATCGCGACGAAAATTGCCGCCACGCCGAGAATGATCGCGGCGTGACGCAGCCAGCGCCATTCACCCTGCATTACGCGAGAGAGCAGCGCCCAGAACGCCACCCACGCGCCGGCGGCCAGCACGCCGGACATCAGGGTGGTGACAATCACGAGCGCCAAATCGCGCGGCGCGCCCAGCCAACCGCTGTAGGCAAGCTGCACGCCGCACGCCAGCGCGCCGGCGCCGGCGATCCATGCCGGATCGCGCAGGATGGACGAGGGAGGCAATTGATCGGGTTTTTCAGCGGCGAGGATTTCGTGCGCGGTGCGCACGCGCAGCCGTGTGCGACCGATTTGCAGGGCGCCGCCGGTGAGCGCCAGTGCGCTTGCATTGCGATGGCGCTTGCCGTCCACCACGATGCCGTTAAGCGTGCCGAGATCGGTTGCCAGTATGCGGCCGTCCGGGGTGATTTCCACCGAGGCATGCATGGCCGCGGCGTGCGGATCATCCAGCGTGACATCGGCCGCCGCGCCGCGCCCGATGGTGAATACGCGCTGCCCGCCGGTAAGCGTGACGTGCTCGCGCGCCTGCACGCGGCCATGGCTGCCGAGGATTTCGATCAGTACGGTTTCGGCGCTCATGGGTTCCACTCCATCGCCGCCACATAGCGTTTTATGAAGGCCATGCCGGCATCGAAATCCAGGCCGTACATGTCAAGATGGCTGGCGAAGCCGCGTTTGGACGCATTCAGACTGCTCACGCGCACGGTGAAATCGTAGAGCCCTTCGAGCTTGCGGTAGCTGCGTGTGCAGACCATCACGCTGGCGTCGAAGCCTTTCAAGCGCACGTTGCGGTTTTCGCACGAGAACGGCCCCACATGCCGGCGCGAGCCATAGGCGCCGGTGGCCGATGCCAGTTCGGACAGCCGATGTGCGAAGCGCCACGCATCCAGCTTGTCGGTGGACAGCACGAAATGCGAGTATTTAAGATCGCCGCTGTAAAGACCCTGCTGCACGTACAGGCCGGCCTTGGCCGCGCAGTTGATACGCACGATCTGCACGGGTTGGCCGGGCGTGGGGTCGCCCGCCGCGTTGCAATCGATAAACGGCGCCAGCTTGGCTGGCAGGCGATAACCCGAGGTCGGCTGCGTGAGCATGTCGCCTTTTAATGCGCCGAGCAGTTCGGCGGCATGAGCGCGCATTTGCGTCGTGACTTCTTTTCTAAGTCCGCCCGCGACGGGCTTTTGCCTGAGTGAGCGCTCAAGCAGCGCCTGCGCGTGCTCGGCCGGCACCAGAAAACTCACCAATTGCTCGAAGCGGTAGCCCGATACATTCACGCCGATGACGTTGCCCGCGGCGTTAAACGCCGGCCCGCCGGACATGCCGCCGTTGATCGCGCCGGAGTAGTGAATGCGCGGATCGAACGAGTCTTCGACGCGGCCGTTCGACACGCCCTCGGTGATGGTGAGGCCCACGTCGAGGGGAAAGCCCACGG
>JANPOH010000290.1:0-15665 GCA_031427895.1 Betaproteobacteria bacterium | reverse complement strand
GCATACGCCGTAGAGCCTTGGTACGGGAGGATCGCCGGCGCGTGTGGATGCCTCCGGTAAAGATTTGCTCACCGCCTACGTGCTCGGCGTTGAAATCGCCACGCGCGTGGGCGTGGCCGCGCACGGCCTGATGCACGCCATGGGTTATCACACCACCGGGCTGGCCGGGCATTTTGGTTGTGCGGTGGCTGCCGGAAAGCTGTTCAACCTGAGTCCGCAGAAACTCACGCTGGCGCAGGGGCTGGCCGGCAGCACCTCATCCGCCGTGTCAGAGCACCGCGCCGACGGCGCATGGAACAAGCGCATGCATCCGGGCTGGGCCGGGGTCGGCGGCATCACCGCCGCCTCGCTCGCGCGCGGCGGCTTTGTCGGCACGCGGCGCATTTACGAAGGCCCGGACGGGCTGTTCCGCTCGCACACCGGCGGCAAACTCGATGAAGTGGATTTGCCCGCCATGACCGGCGCGCTCGGCGACAAGTGGACTCTCGATGAAGTCGCGATCAAACCGTATCCGATTTGCCACCTGCTGCACGCCTGCGCCGATGCCGCGCTGGCGCTGAAACGCAAACACAACTTGCATCCGGCCGATATTGTAAAAGTTCGCGCGCTGCTGCACCCCGACACCTTTCACTACGTCTGCGAGCCGGCGGAAATGCGCCGCAAGCCGGTGTCGGATTACATGGCGAAATTCAGCGTTCAGTTCGTGGTGGCGGCGTGTTTTGTGCGCGGCAAATTCGGCTTTGCCGAACTGGAGACCGATGCACTTAACGACAAGGAAATTCTCGCACTGGCGCAACGCGTGTCGCACGACACCGACCCGGAATCGCAATTCCCTAAATATTTCTCCGGCGGCGTGGTCGTCACCACCAAAGACGGCAGCGAGCTGGTGCATATGGAAAAAATCAATCGCGGCGCCGGCGAGCGCGCCTTGACCGGCGACGAAATCGCCGCCAAGTTCCTGGAAAACGCCGAGCTCGCCATCTCACGCCCGCGCGCCGAACGCATCCGCGACGCGGTGCTGGATATGGAAAAGTTTTCCGCGCGGGAGTTGGGGCAATTGCTGGCGGGGCAGTAAGCATGCGCGCGGTAAATTCCCGGTAAATCAATGGCGCGCCGGCACACTATTGCGATGGGTGTCGCGTTGCTCGGCGCGGCGCCGTACTTGAGCGGCTGCGCCGCCTTCAGCAGCGGCATCGCCCCCATTCGCGACACCTGGCAAGGCGCAAGCTACGAAGACGTCGTAACCCGCTGGGGCGCGCCGGCGCGCAGCACCGCCTTCAAGGAAGGCGATGCCCGGCTGGTCCACACCTGGCTTTCCGAAGGCGTCTCCACGCGCAGTTCATTTTGGCCCACCATCGGCGTCTCCGCCGGCAGCGGAACGGGCGTGGGCATCGGCGTCGGGTTCGGTACCGGCGCAAGTCGCGATGTGCCCGTCACCTGCGAGCGCACGATGGTGTTTCTGGAAGGGCGGGTAGTGGATCAAACGTGGTACGGGCCGACGGCTTTTTGCAGCACGTTCCGGCGACATTGATGCGTAGGTAAATTCATGCGGCCTGGCGGCGCCACCCGCCGGTGTATGATCCGCTCACACCTCACACGCCCCGCCACCGCATGCCGACCCTCCAGCGCACCGGCCAACCCGATCTGCATTACAAACTGGGTGACGACATCGCCGCCAAGGCGTCGCTGCGGCTGGTGCTGGATACCAACGTGTGGCTCGACTGGCTGGTGTTCGCCGATGCGGGCGTGGCGCCGATACAACAAGCCGTCGCACGCGGCAGGGCGTGGCTGTACACATCACCCGCGTGCGAAGCGGAACTCATTCGCGTGCTCGGTTACAAGCTGTCGCAACACACATTGAATGCGGACGCTCAAGCCGCCGCGCTGTCGCAATTTCGAAGCATCGCGCGCGACGCGGCAATAGGCACCGAGGCGCATGGCATCGCCACACTGCCAAAATGCGCCGACCCCGACGACCAGATGTTTCTCGAACTCGCGCGCGACTGCCGCGCCGATGCGCTCATCACCAAGGATCGCGATCTGCTCGCGCTCGCCACGCGCAAGTTGCGACCACTGCCGTTTCACATACTCACGCCGCGCGCGTTTGTACGCGATGCGTTGTATGCCGCGGCCCTCGGCCAGACACTTTGTCAACACCATGGCGCATAAACTAAAAGTTGTTTAAAAACAAATACTTATGAAGATTTTCCGCCATGAAGATTAAGTATCTGACTCATGCACTATTACTGTCCGCCATTGCACTTTGCGCCCGCGCACGCTGCAAGGTGAGCACGGCAAGGCCTCCCGAAAAGGATGACGCATAAAGGTGACGTAATGAAGGCATTGATCCGCGGGTTGATGATGGCAGGCGGCTTGGCGTGCGGCACGGTCACGCTCGCGCAAACCGCCTTCCCGACCAAACCCATACGCTTCATCGCGATGGGCGTGGGCTTTCCGGAAAACACCGCGCGCGTGATTGGCAATGAAATCGCCGGCATGGCCAAACAAATTATCGTGGTCGAGCCGCGCCCCGGCGCCAATGGCATTCTCGCGGCGGAGTTCGTCGCCAAGGCGCCGCCGGATGGTTACACACTGCTTGTCGGCACCAACTCCACCCACGCGGCGAACCCCAGCCTGTATAAAAAACTGCCGTACGACTACGTGAAGGATTTTGCACCGGTGAGCGGGCTTTCCAGCGGCATGCAGGCCGTGGCGGTGCATCCGCGCGTGCCGGCAAAAAACATCGCCGAACTCACTGCGCTGGCACGCAAGGCGCCGGGGAATTTGACGTTCGGCTCCGCCAGCGCCTCATCGCACATCGGGGTGGAATATTACAAGCTGCTCGCCGGCGTCAACATCACCAACGTGCCGTACAAAACCATCCCGCAGGCCGCCACCGATCTGATCGCCGGCCGCATTGACATGATGGTTATCAATCTCGGCGCCGCCGTGCCGCAGGTGCAGGCCGGCAAGCTGCGCGCGCTGGCGGTCACCGGCGCGCAGCGCTGGCCCACGCTGCCCGAGGCGCCCACCATGCGCGAAGCAGGCGTGGCGAACTACGAATGGACGTTCTGGAACGCCGCATGGCTGCCCGCCCACACACCGCCGGAAATCGTCGCGCGCATGAACGAATGGATCGTCGCCGCGCTGGATCGCCCCAAGGTTAAAGAGTATTTGCTCAACGCCGGCAGCACGGCTTTCGCCACCACGCCGGACGGGCTGATGAAATTTCAGATCGCCGAGCACGATAAATGGCGCAAGGTCATACTGGCGGCGGGCGTGCAGGCGGAATAACATCCATTCCATACCCATCCCCTTACAGGAGCAATCACGATGTACGATCTCATCATTCGCAACGGCACGGTGGTCGATGGCACGGGGTTGCCGCGGTATCGGGCGGACATCGGCGTGAGCGGTGATCGAATCGCCGCCATCGGGCGCATCGGTGAACGCGGCAAAACGGAAATAGACGCCGCGGGCCACGTCGTTTCGCCGGGCTTTATCGACGGGCACACGCACATGGATGCCCAGGTATTTTGGGATCCGCTGGGCAGTTGCTCCTGCTGGCACGGCGTCACCACCGCGGTCATGGGCAATTGCGGATTCACGCTGGCGCCAGGCTCTGCCGCGCAGCGCGACATGATTATCAGCAACATTGCGCGCGCGGAGGATATCTCCACCGACGCGATGGCCGCCGCCATTCGCTGGGACTGGACCTCGTTCCGGGAATACATGAACGTCGTTGACAAGCTGCCCAAGACAATCAACTACGCCGCCAACATCGGGCACTCCGCGCTACGCACGCATATCATGGGCCCGCGTGCATTCGAGCAGCAGGCCGCGGCCGATGATCTGGGCGCGATGGAACATGAATTGCGCGACGCGCTCGACGCAGGTGCCATCGGCTTCACCAGCTCCCGTTCCACCGGCCACAAATTGCCGGAGCCCGACAACCGGCCCGTCGCATCGGTTCATGCCTCGTGGAATGAAATGAGCCAACTGGTCTGCACCATGGGCGAAACCGGTCGCGGCATATTCGAGCTGTCGCGGGAAAGTGAAGCCCGCTCGCCGGATCCGGCGGTACGCAAGCTCGCCAATGACAAGTTGCGCGAGCTTGCGGTCAAGAGCGGCGTGCCGATCACCTTCGGCATACCGGCGGGCAGCCCCGGCGCACAGGATGCGCTGGATTTGCTCGACAGCACCGCCGACGCCGGCGGCCGCATGTTCGGCCAGACGCACACGCGCGGCATTTCTCATGTGCTGTCGTTCAAGGGGCGCTTGCAGTTCGATGATTTTCCCGAATGGGCGCAAGTGCGCGCATTGCCGCTCGCGGAGCAGCGCAAGGTATTCAGCAATCCGCAAGAGCGCAAGCGTCTGGTCGATGCCACCAAAAAAGGCGTCTACCGCACCGGCGGCGGCGAACCGCGCAAGCCCAACTACGAGAACATGTATGTCGTGTATAGCGCCGTATCGCGCAACCCCACCGTGGCCGAGCTGGCGGCGCAACGCAAGGTTGATCCGGTGGAGGTGATGATGGACCTCGCGCTGGAAAGCGACTTCAATCAATTGTTCATGCAGTTCGATATCGCTACCGTGCCGAAAGATGACGCCGAGGCGCTGGCGACCTTGCGGCATCCGCGCACGGTGATGACGTTTTCCGATTCGGGCGCGCATGTCAGCCTGATTATGGATTCGTCCATCCACACGCACCTGCTTGCCTACTGGGTGCGCGAGCGCAACGCCTTCTCGCTGGAGGAAGGCGTGAAAATGATTACCCTGACACCGGCGATGGCTTGGGGATTCACCGATCGCGGCCTGCTGCGCCAGGGTTGCATCGCGGATATCAACGTATTCGATCCCGTGACGATAGCGCCGCTGATTCCCACCATCGAACACGACCTGCCCGCGGGCGCGCGGCGGCTCAAACAAAAGTCCGCCGGCATCATGGCCACCATCATTGGCGGCAAAGTGGCGTTCAAAAATGGCGAGCACACCGGCGCGCTGGGCGGGAAACTGCTGCGCTCGACTGCCGCAGGCGTGCGCTGAATCCTACTCCGGCCTACTCCGCCTTGATGCCGGCGGCTTTCACCACCTGCGCCCATTTGACGATATCGGCCTTGATGGCGGCGGCGTATTCCTCCGGCAGGTTGCCCGCGGGTTCGGTGCCGGCGGCAGTCAGCCGCTCGCGGATATCCGCCAGCTTGAGCACGCGCAGCAATTCGTTGCTTAAACGACTGACGATTTCCCTCGGCGTATCAGCTCCTGCACGTTGCGTACCGGCAGCGACGGATGCACCAGCAGAATATTCTGCACCGAGGCCATGACGCCCAGCGGAATAAAATCCCGGATCGGATCGTAGGGCAGTTTTTGCAAGCTCGCGCTCATGGCGAAGCTGCTGGTGATAAGGCCGAGGGTATGACCGTCCGGGGCGGATTTCGCCAGCATCTCGGTACCGACGATGCCCGCCGCGCCACCGCGGTTTTCAACGATCACCGGCTGCCCCAGCGCCTCGCCAAGTTTCTGCCCGACCGTGCGCGCGACAATGTCGGTGCCCGCGCCCGCCGGGAAAGGCACGATCAGGCGAATGGGGCGCGATGGATAGCCGACTTGTGCAAGCGCCGGCATCACTGCCTGCAACGTGACGACGACGGCGGCGAGGGCCGCAAGCGCGTGGCGCGGGCGGGTATCACGCGAGGGTATGTTCAGCATGTTCATTATCGGGTTCCGCTGTTTTCTCAGGCGGTGTTGCGCGCAACGCGCGCGGCGACGCCAGAAACACCACCATGTCGGCGATCTCGTCGGTGCGGCCCAGCCGCTCCAGCGGCGGGCTGTTGATAAGCTCCAGCCAGCGCGACGCATCGCCGAATTCTTTTTTCGCCTGAATTTCCAACCGCACGCGCAGACGATCCGTTTCGATTTGACCGGGATTCACGCCGACCACGCGCACGTGATGATCAACGCTGGCGCCGCCGAGTGCGCGCGTGAATGCCATCAGCCCGGCATTGCCGGTGGTACCTGCGATGTAATGGGCCAGCGCGCGTTCGCCCGCGATGCCGATCACGTTGATGATGACGCCTGCCTTGCGCCGGCACATGCGCGCGTAAATTTCGCGCGTCAGGTCGATGCAGCCGAACACTTTCAGCTCCCAGCCTTCGCGCCGGTCACGGCGTCGATGTTGCCGGACGGGATGGCGCCCGCGTTATTGACCAGAATGTCCACGTCGGCGCAAAGGCTCGCCAGCCTGGTGATGTTCTCGTGCAACGATAAATCCATCACATGGCAGTCAACCGTGACGTTCCCCGCCGCCAGCACTGCGGCACGCGCGCTTTAAAGATCGTCCGCCGTGCGCGCGGCCAGATGCAGATGCACACCCTCACGCGCGAACTCCTGCGCGATCGCCAGCCCGATGCCGCGCGACGCGCCGGTGACCAATGCGCTGTGGCCGGATAGTTTCAGCTCCATGGCGTTGCGGCGCCGCGCAAACGGCTACATCCCCACCGCGGTTTTCGCCATCAACAGCCCGGCCTTTTGCAGGCCGGCGCGTATCGCCTCCTTGCGCGCCGGGGTGACGTTCAGCGCGGGCGGGCGCACCCACGACGACGGAATCTCGCCGAGCTGGGCAAGCGCCTCCTTGTTGGCGGCGCAGGTGCTCACCGGCGTTTTTTGCAACTGGTATTCGTAGATCGCGTCCATCAGCGGCACGGCAAAGCTGTTGTGCATCGCCTTGGCCTTGCGCGCATCGCCCTCGGTCGCTTCGCAAATCAGTTCAACCCAGTGCTGTGTGCCGACCACGCTGATGCCCAGCAGCGCGCCCGGCGCATTGTGCAGCAGCATGCCCAGCAGCGACGGCGCATCACAGGCGGCGAGTACCGCGAGTTTGTCGCCAAGCGCGTCATTGATTTCAGCGTATTTGGAAGCCGTGACCGTCGCCGCCTTGATGCCCACCACGTTGGGCAGGCCAGCGATGCGCTCCAGCGACGCCAACGAATACGCGCAACCCGTCGCTTCGGGATACTGGAATACGATCATCGGCAAATTCACTTCCCGATCCATGCGCTCGAATACGCCGTATACCGCTTCAGGCTGATGGCACAGGTGGCGATACGGCCGCACATCAAAGAGCGGCAGCACCAGCAGCATGTCGGCACCCGCGTTTTTCGCGATCAAGCCTTCATGCGCGAGCCCCGCCATCGAGCCGCTGGCAATGCCCGCCACCAGTTTGACGCCCTTGGGGATCACTTTTTTCGCGGCGGCGACGATGCCGATGCGCTCTTCGGATGTGAGCGTCAGCACTTCACCGGCGTGGCCGCTCACCGCGATGCCGTAGATGCCCTTGGTCGACGCCACGCGCGCGACGTGGTGCTCGAAGCTTTTGTAGTCGATGCCGCCGTCGGCCTTGAAGGGCGTGACAACGGCGGATATCAGACCGCGAATTTTCTTGTGATCCATGAGCGCTCCTTCAAAAATACAAGTCACCGCAGGATGGGTTGTGTTTAAGCGTCCTCGCCATAGAACATGCGCCGGTAAGTAATATTAACCACGTTGCGCGAAATCCGCACGTCGAGCACCATCGGGCCGTTCCCTTGCAGAAATTCGGCGATGCCTGCACCCAGTTCGTCCAGCGTGCGCGCCACGCGGCCCCGGCAACCGAAGCCGCGCGCCACCGCGCCGAAATCCGGCGAGCGCACACCCGCGAGGTTGGCATCGAAGCCCGATGCTTTCAACTTGTGATATTCAGCGCCCAGGCCTTCGTCGTTGAGCACTATAAACAGCAGCTTCAATCCGAGCCGTGATGCGGTATCCAACTCTTGAATATTTTGCATCGCCCCGCCGTCGCCCTCGATCAAAGCGAACGGTTTTCCCAGCGCGACGGCCATGCCGATAGCCGTCGGCAACGTCTGCCCAATGCAACCGAAGCCATTGACGAACGCATGCATCATGCGCGGCTTTTTCATAATCATCACGGGGAACGCGAACGAGTGGCCCACGCCGATGGCGACGCCCACATCGGACGGCAACATCTCATCGATGATGCGCGAGGCCTCGCGCGGGTCCACCGTGCCGGCTTCGATTTCATATTCGGCCGGATCGCGGTCTGCATTCCGCAGCATTTTCTTAACTGCGGAAGTTCTAAAATTCTCTTTAGAAACAAATAGTTGCGATAATTCATCGTCAATAGCCTGCACGGTGACTTGCGCGTCGCCCTGCACATAACAATCGGCCACGCGGTCGTTACCCATCAGCACCACCGGCTCGGTGTTGATATGCACGATGCGCGCCTTCGGATACAGCAAGCCGCCTTCAATGGTGTGCGGATTCAAGCTCGCGCCGACCGCGATCACGCAATCGGCTTCTTCAAACAAACCCATCACCGCGCGCGTGGAAAACAGGCCGGAGATGCCGGCGTGAAACTCACCACCCCCTAACGCGCCCATCGTGTTTTTCGCCACCAGCGACGTGGCGGTCAGTGCGCCTATGCGTCGCGCGAGGCGCTCGGCAACGTCAACCGCGCCCGATTGAACCGCGCCTTCGCCGATAATCATCACTGGTTTCTTGCTCGCGGAAATAATTTTTACCGCTTGCGCGAGTTGCTCATCCGCCGGCTTGATGCGCTGCTGCCCCGCGAACAGCGTTGACGACGGCTGATAATCATCGCCATCGCTGTCGATATTCGCGTCCTGCACGTTCATCGGATACGCCAGCACCACCGGACGCCGTTGCGTGCGCGCCTGATGAAACGCCTGGCGCACGGCATCTTCGGCGAACGCCGGGGATAACACTTCGATATAACCCGCGCCGGTGGCGCTGACCAGCCGATCCTGATTCAGCGACTGGTTCTGCCACTCGTTATTGAAGTGCGTGCGGCTGGTGTACACCACGATCGGCACGCGCGCCTTGCTCGATGCCACCAGCGAGGTCGTCATGCGCGTGATGCCCGGCCCGTGCGTGACATTACACACGCCCACGCGGCCGGCGGCACGCGCCCAGCCCTCGGCCATCGACAGCGCCGCGCCTTCGTCGCGCACATCGATCATGCGAACGCCGGGCATGGCCGACATCGCGGCGGCCCACGACATATTGCCGTCGCCCATCAGGCCGAATACAGTGGTTGCGCCTTCCTTGACGAAGGCGTTGGCTACGGCTTGGTAGACTTTCATGGCAACAAATTCAAGGTCTCACCGCAGAGACGCGGAGGCGCAGAGGTTACGCAGAGAAAATCAAGACGATTTTGATTTCCTCTGCGGCAGTTCTCTGCGCCTCCGCGCCTCTGCGGTGAATGGTTTTGTCAGAATGCCTGCGAAATCCCCAGCAACTTGCCCGCCGTCTCGCCCAGCATCATGCGCTTTTGCGCGTCATTGAAATGCGGGCAATTAAGAATGTGATTCACCGAATCGGCCTGCCACGGAATCGGGTGATCGGTGCCTATCACCAGTTTGTCGACGCCGACTTCGTGCGCCAGATGGCGCAGCGCTTCGTCGGTGAAAATCAGCGTGTCGTAGTACATGTCGCGCATGTATTCGGTGGGCTTCTTCTTGAGCTTGACACCGGTGTCCATCTCGGGCGCGACGCGCAGACTGTTGTCCGAACGCGGCGCGTATTGCGGCAAGAAGCCGCCGCCGTGCGCCGAGCAAATCTTCAAGCCCGGAAATTTGTCGAGCGTGCCTTCAAAGATAATGTGCGACAGCGCAATCGTGGTGTCCAGCGGATTACCGATGGTATTGGCGAGCCAGCCATTGCCCTTGAAGCGGTCATTCAATTCCGGCGTGCTTTGCGGGTGGATGAAAATCAGAATACCGAGTTCCTCGGCCTTGCGCCACACCGCATCGAATTTGGCGTTCGCAAATTCATCGCCCGCCACGCTGCCGCCGATGGCAGCACCCCGCATGCCGAGTTTTTTTACTGCGTGCTCAAGCTGCTGCACGGCGACATCCGGCGCTTGCAGCGTCAGCGAGGCAAAACCGACAAAACGATCCGGGTGCGCCGCGCACAACTCGGCCAGGGTTTCATTGTTGATTTTGCAGATTTCAACGGCCTTGTCACGCCCCTCTTTATACCAATGCGGGTTGATGCTGATGGCTTCGACGTCAATGCCCTGCTCGTCCATTTCGCCGATGCGCCGCAAACCCACGTCGCCCATCCCCGGCCCGCGTTCCTTCATGTGATCCTTGCCTTGCAGTTCAAGCGCCTTCGGGATAACGCAGTGCGCATGCACGTCGATGGTCTTGACGCGCTTGCCCGCGACGTTAACCGGCCGGCGGCGACCGCCGCCCGGTTGCGCCGCGGCGTCATTAGTGGCGGTCAGCCCATGACCGTGGCAATCGACAAATTGCAGTTCGCCGGCGTGGACGTGGGAAACAGTACGAATAGGGTCATGCATGATCTCTCCCGTAAATGGTGTTTGTGGTTGTTGCGCGATTGACGCGTTTTCGCGAAGGGCAATTATCGCACGGACGCATTGCGCTATTAGACCTGCGTTTCAGCGGTTCTCTTTGCGGATGTCCTTCGCCGCTTCTTTCAGCAATTCGATAAATCGCCGGCCCACCGGCGGCAAATAGGCGTCCTTGCGGCAAACCACACCGACGCGTCGCCGGATATCGATCCCTTTCACGCGCAGTGGCACAACACCCAGTCGATCCATCGCTTGCTGCCCGGCTTCATCCGAACCCAAAGCGAGCAGATCAGAGGTGGCTACCAGTTCCTGCTTGATCGGCAAGTATGTTGTGGTAACGCTGACTTTGGGTAGCGGCAGACCGCATTCTCCAAACGCTTCGTTCAGCCGGTGCCGTGCCAGATTAACCTCCGGCGACATCACCCACTGTTCATCCACGAGGTCGGCCGGCGTCAAATTCCTGCGCCTGGCCAGATGATGATGCACCGACGCATAGATTTGATGTTTTCCGACATACAAAAGCTCGGCCGTCAGATCGTCATACAGCTCGGGTTCTATGCTGACGATGGCCATATCCAGCTCGGCATTGAGCACGCGATTCACCAACGCCGCTCGGCTGTCGACCACGATGGTCAATGTAGCCTTGGGCGCTTCCTTGCGCAGCGCGCTGCAGGCATCGGTAATGAGATTAAAGGTGAGTCCGGGGTTGGTGGCGATACGCAAATGTCCCGCGCGCCCATCGCCGAGGTCGGCCGCTTCGCGCGAAATATCGTCCAGCGCGAGGCGCAGCCGGCTCACTCGCGCCAGCAGGGCATTGCCGACGGCGGTGAGTTCAACGCCCGTGGGCGTGCGCTTGACCACTTTCGCGCCCACCGATTGCTCCAGGCGGCGCAGGCTTTTGCTCAACGCCGGCTGCGACAAGCCCAACGCCTCCGCCGCACGTGCGATGCATTGATGCTCGGCAACGACGGCGAAGTACTCGATGTCACGTAGCTCCATGCCTATTACCGAAACGTTATGGGGATATGAATCCTGGATGATTGCGGATAGCGCGTTGCAGTGTCAACCTAAGCGCCATTCAGCGCAAGCGCTACACGGCATGGGCACTCTGGCGTTGGAATGCAACGCACACGGCGGATAGGCAGATGCGTTGTGAGGGGCGGATGTAAATATAACGTAAGTAATTGTTTTTATTTATATTTTCATGAGGCCTTCGGTATGTCTTGCATCGGCATCGCGCCGAAATTGACATCCAGCTTGGTGCTGCTGTTGGCAGCAACAGCCAGCGCGCAATCGTATCCATCGGCGCAACTCACCATGGTGATACCCGCACCGGCCGGTGGTGGCGCTGACGTACTCGGGCGCGCGATTGCACAAAAGTTGCGCGAGGCCTGGGGCCAGCCGCTGATCGTGGACAACCGCGCCGGTGCTAATGGCGCCATCGGCACCGCGCAAGTCGCACGCGCGGCCCCCGACGGCCACACCTTGCTGGTCGTGCCCGGCGGGCTGGCGGTCAATCCCGCGATTCGCAAGGATTTGCCTTACGACACCTTGAAAGACCTCGCACCGGTCACGCAGCTTGCTTCAAGTCCGCTGGTGCTGGTGGTGCATCCTTCTTTTCCGGCGCGCTCGGTCAAGGAACTTATTGCCGTGCTGAAAGCACGCCTCGGCGAAGTGAATTTCGGCACGTCCGACAACGGCTCGCCGCCGCATCTGGCCGCCGAGTTATTCAAGCATCTCTCCGCCGCCAAAATAAACCATACCCCTTACAAGGGCGCGCCGCGCGCCGCGGTGTTGCCCCATCTGCCGACCATTGCCGAAGCAGGCGTGTCCGGTTACGACCTTACACACTGGTACGGTTTGCTGGTGCGCGGCGGCACCCCACAGGCCGCCATCAACAAACTGCATGCGGAGATGTCGCGCATTCTCAAGCTGCCCGATATCGAAAAGCGCCTGGCCAACGAAGGCGCGACGCCGGTAGGCAGCACGCCGGAGCAGTTCACCGCGTTCCTGACCGACGAAATGAAAAAAGCAGCGCAGATCGTAAAAGCAACGGGCATGACTGCGAGCAATTAGCGGCAGAATTTTTTAACACAATGGGCATAGAGCCGGGCTGATCCCCCTCCTGCGGCGGTGAACATGAAAACATTTGCGCTTACTTTGTTGGGCACGCTGCTAATGACGGCGGCCTCGGTGATGGCGGCGACATTCGCCGAGGGAAACGCCGCCTATATGCGCGGCAATTTTGCGCGGGCCTATTCGATAATGCGAACCCTCGCGACGCAGGGTGAAGCGAGAGCGCGGTCCAACCTCGCATTCATGTATCGAACCGGCCAGGGCGTTGCGCGCAACTACGATGAGGCGTTCAAGTGGTACCAGTTATCCGCGGAGCAAGGGGATGCGGGCGGACAATTCGGCCTCGCCTATGGCTATGAAGAAGGGCAAGGTGTTGCGCGAGACTATGCGCAAGCACTCAAATGGTACCGGCTGGCGGCGGCACAAGGCAACACCATGGCACAGGTCAACCTTGGTTTTATGTATCGCGACGGGCGCGGGGTGGCGAAAAACCACGATACCGCGCTTGAGTGGTTTCAACTGGCCGCGTCGCAGGGGAATGTGCCTGCGCAATACTATATCGGGCTTGCGTACGACAACGGCGAGGGGGTGCCGCGTGATTACACACAGGCGTTGAAGTGGTACCGGCTGGCAGTCATGCGCGACGACCCCGACGCACAAAATAATCTGGGGGCGATGTACGAGAAAGGGCACGGCGTCGAGCGCAACCTCGCGGCCGCGATGCGGCTCTACCGCCTGGCGGCAGAACAGGGCAGCGCGGCGGGCCAGAATAACCTTGGCGTAATGTATGCCGAGGGACGCGGCGTTGCACGGGACTACGTGCGCGCCTATATGTGGTTCAGCATCAGCGCGGACTCGGGTGACGCCAACGGCGCGAGGAATCGCGGCGTAGCCGCCCAATCCATGACGGCAATGCAGATCGCGGCGGCGCAAAAACTCGCGCGGGAGTGCGCGCAAAAAAACCTCGCCGGATGTGACTGAAGTGGAACCGGCGACATGACCTGGATGATGACAGCGCGCGCAATGCATGCGGCAATGTTATGGCTGGCCGGCGCGGCCTGTGTGCTGCTGAGCGGTGCGGCGCGGGCGGACGCGGTTGATGAGTGGAACCAGATTGCCCTGGAGATGACGGCCACATCGAGTCCCAGTGCGGGGCATGCGCTGTATACGATGGCCACCGTGCATGCCGCCATGTTCGAGGCGCTCAACTTTATCGAGGCACGCTACGTGCAGCGCTATACCGTCAGGCCATCCGGCTTGCAAGGCGCTTCGCCCAACGCGGCGGCGGCAACAGCGGCACATGATGTGCTGGCGCGGATTTTTCCCGGCCAGGAACAGGCGCTGAAAGACCGGCTGCAACTGTCGCTGGATGCGATGCGTGATGATCGCGGTTCCGCCACGGGCGGCATCGCCGGGAAAAGCGTCGCCGCCATCGTGTGGACGGCGCGCGGTGATAAAACAGCAGCGGCGACTCAAGCGCCCCCCACGCCGTCGGCCAGCCCCGCACGCGATGCGCCCGATGATCCTGTCTCGCGCATCAACCCGCGCGCATGGAATGGCGTGCTGGTTGCGCTGGGCGCCGCCACCAACCTGAGTACTCTTGAGCGCGCAAGGCTATATGCGATGGTTTCGCTCGCCGCCGAAGAGGCATACATCGAGGCATCCCGCGCGGACGCGCGGCCTGGCGCCGCGCGATCCGCCGCACCATGCGCGCCCTGTGCCGTGCAGGCGGCAGTGGCAATCATTCTGGAAGGTCAGTTGAACGACATGCCACGGGTTGATGGACGCGCCATCGGCGCCGCCATAGGCAGGCGCGTGTTTCTTGAGTATTACACCCCGGCGCCATGATGCCCTCGGTCACTTTCCGGGCGCTCGCCCCTGCTGCCCTTGCAATTAGCGTGGCGACAAGCGGTTTCATGCTGTCGGCTTTCAGCCCGGCTCATGCACAACAAGCGGCGACGGACGCACGGCATGGCATTGTCGGGATTTGGCGGCTGGTGTCCGAGACACACACCAGCAAACGAGGCATTGCGGCGTCCAATGTCGGGTTTGGTTCTGATTTCCACGGCGTTATGATTTTTACGGCGGGCGGCGATTTTTCCTCGTTAAGCGCGCGGCCAAACATGCCCAAGTATCCAACGGGTCAACTGCCGGTCAGCCGCGCCACGGCGGAAATGGCGGCAGAAAGCCGCGTAGCCGTGCAGCCCGACATTGCCAGCTTTGGCGACTATTCGATTAGTTCCGATGGCAAGGTGCTCACGGTGCGAATTAAAGGCAGCACCTGGGCGAGTTGGGTAGGCGTGGAACAAAAGCGCGAGCTTACGCTTACCGGCGATGATCTGAAATACACGGTTCCTGCCTGGCATGTAGGCGGGACAACTGAATTTATCTATAAACGCATGAAGTAAGGCTCGCTTGCAGACTTGCCGTATCTACCGTGCGCCGACAGCAGACAAAACAGGCCTCACTCCGCCAGCCGCACCTTCGCCTTGCGTATCACCGCCGTCCACTTCTCGGATTCGGCTTTCAGAAACGCAGCGAATTCCTGTGGCGTATTGGCGACTATCTCGGCCGCTTCGGCGGACAGCCGTGCGCTGACTTCAGTGGATTTCAGCGCCTTGACCGCGCCCTCGTGCAGCGCGCGCAGCACCGGCGCGGGCGTGGCGGCGGGCAGCATCATGCCGTACCAGCCGGTGACGGCATACCCCGGCACGCCGGATTCGGTCACTGTCGGCACATTCGGCGCGGCGCCGGATCGCTTGCCGCTGGTTACCGCCAATGCGCGCAGGCGGCCCGCTTTGATCATCTGCGCGCCCGCGAGAAAATTATTCAAAAAAATCGGCACCTGCCCCGACAGCAAATCGGTCATCGCCTGCCCCGCGCCTTTGTACGGTACATGCACCACGTCGATGCCCGCCATGTTTTTAAAAAGCTCCATGCCCAGATGCGGACCGCTGCCATTGCCCGACGATGCAAACGTCAACTGGCCGGGCCGCGCCTTGGTGAAGGTGATCAAATCCTTCACGTTTTTCACCGGCAGCGAGGGATGCACGGTAATCACAAACGGATACTCCGCCAGCACCGTCACCGGCGCGTGATCGTCGGGGCCATACGGCAGCTTCGCGTACAGCGCCGGGTTAATCACATGCGTGGCCAGCGTAATCAACACCGTGTAACCATCGGGCGCGGCTTTCGCCAC
>JANPOH010000289.1:0-2810 GCA_031427895.1 Betaproteobacteria bacterium | reverse complement strand
AAATCGGTCACGCTCAGCGTGAAATCGCGGTCACGATGCCGTGAAACGTCGGTCACGCTTTGGTGAAATCACCGGTCACGATGACGTGAAATACGCAGCCAGTGAAGCGGCATCCGACTGCGGGACTGTTTTTACTCAGCGCGTTGGCGTGAACGCCGGTGGCCGTCGACCTGTTTTGAGGCACAAGCCGCATAAACCCGTGCTTTCCTACCCATTACCAGCGAACGACACATGAATTTGATGTTTTTTACAACAACGATCCGCGATAATTGATAATTTACAGTAACTTTTAATTGTAAACCTTTGAATTTAATATTAAAATAATTTAAATTGCATGATGGGAACCGATTAAATACAGCATCATCATAAATTCGACTTCAGACACTTTGGATGGTTAAAGGTAGAGCAATTACCATGGAGCATAAGCAAATGAGCAAATCTAAAAATTTGTGGGCAGTTTTCGCTGCGCTTGCGCTGTGTACAAGCAGCGCAAATTTTGCGCGTGCGGCAGATGACCGCATCGTGACGGACCGGCCCGATGCGGTGGAGTCCAGCGATGTCGTCGGCAAGGGACGCCTCCAGATCGAGACCAGCATGAACTACGAGCGTAACAACAACGCGGGCGTAAAAACACGTACCTACACCACGCCGACGCTATTCCGGCTGGGCGTGAGCGAGAACTTCGAGCTGCGTATCGAGACCGATGGGCGCGTGCGCGAGCGAACCGAAGTGCTGGGCATAAGCACCACACAAAGAGGCTGGGCCGACACGGCCATTGGCTTCAAGTGGCACATGCAAGACGGGGACGAGAAAACCGGCAAGCCCGGAATCGGCGTGCTGGTCCACGCTGATCTGGATTCCGGTAGCCGGCAGTTTCGCGGCCAGGGCGTGCGCCCGTCGGCACGCGTCGTCTTCGAGTGGGAATTACCGAACGACATGTCGCTGGGCATGATGCCGGGCTTGATCCGCGACAAGGATGCCGGAACAGGTGAGCGCTTCACTGCGGGCATATTCGCCGTGGTGCTGGGCAAGGAATTGAACGACAGTACACGGGGCTTCGCTGAAATCGCGGCGACACAAATCGCCCGGCAAAAATATGGTGGCACCATTACCACTTTCAATGTCGGCGCGGCGCATCTGCTTACCAAGAGCACACAGATTGATGCCGCATTACGTTTCGGCTTGAATAAAGACTCTCCTGATTTTGGCGCGACCGTGGGGCTATCTGTCAAATTCTGAGGTACGCACCAAAAGGAAAGGGAAAGCCCCGCCGAAGCGGGGCTTTTTTATGTCCGTTACGGGCACGCCCCTATAGGAAATCGGGGACATAGTGCCGCAATGCACTATCCGCACCGGCATCAATTCAACTTGTGCGGCGGTATGCCCTGCGCCTGTGGTGGCGTCACAAAATCAGGATCAATCGCCAGCGCTAAACCCCAGTCGCTCTGCGCCACGGCATCCACCACCAGCTTGGATATCATGTGCAAAAGCTCCGCATTGACACCTATGTCGATACCCTGCCCTTGCTCAGGATGCATGCACAACAATTGCTGTCCGCCGGGATCCTGCTTTGCGGTGATGCGCGTCAACAGCAACGGCGCTTCACCCAGCGGCAGCGCGTTCATGCCTTCTTCGAACTGCTTGCCGAATTCACCGGAACGCACGGCATTCTCATGCTGAAACCCCATCATGGTGCGGCGCAGTTTTTCATCGACAGACGCTGCCGCCGGATCGCGTTCCAGCATTTTAAGCAGGATGGCCCACAACAGTTTGACGTAACGCCGCGTCATCCAGAAGCGAAACTCGGCGCGTTCTGACGTCAACACGCGCAGCAGAACGCGATCCTGCACCTTGTCGTACACCATCTGAATCTGGTGAATGTTCATAATCGGCAAGCATACTGTCCGCCGCGACCGGCGTAAAGCCGTGGCAAACCGTTAATGCAAAACGGCCTTATCGAAGGTAAAAGCTCCGCCCTTGTTCACGTCGACCCGGATCGCATCTTTCGCGGCAAAACGCCCTTCGAGTATGGCCTTGGCCAGCGGATTTTCAAGCTGCGCCTGGATCGCGCGCTTTAAGGGGCGCGCGCCATAAATCGGATCAAAACCTGCTGCCGCGAGTTCGCGCAGTGCGGCATCACTCACATCGAGCGTCATGTCCATCGACGCCAGCCGCTTTTCAAGATACGCGAGTTGTATCTTCGCGATCGACGCAATGTGTTTCTCATCCAGCCCGTGAAACACCACAATCTCGTCGATGCGGTTGATGAATTCCGGACGGAAATTCGCCTTCACTTCGCCCAGCACCGCGAGCTTGATGACTTGATAGTCGTCACCCTGCATCTGCTGAATCATGTGCGAACCCATGTTGGAGGTCATCACGATCACCGTGTTTTTGAAATCCACGGTGCGGCCCTGACCGTCGGTCATGCGTCCGTCGTCCAGCACTTGCAGCAGCACGTTGAACACGTCCGGGTGCGCCTTTTCGATTTCGTCGAGGTTGAGGGAGCCTACAAGGATATGCCCTTTGCGATATATAAACGTAAAGGCCAGCCTGCCAAATGAGATTTGCACTGGCGGGGCAAGGGGCGACTCTTGTTCTGGGACTCTTGCTGGTTACTGTATCGGGCGCACAGGAGGTGGCACGACCATTGACGCTGGAAGAGGCCCTTGCCACTGTTGAAGCCGCCCATCCCGATTTTTTATCAGCACAGGCCGATCGTGATGCGGCAGTCGCTGATCGGGATATTGCCGCGTCACGCACGGATAGCACGATCAACCTGGAAGGAATATTGCGCAGTGGCTCGCGCC
>JANPOH010000288.1:0-4062 GCA_031427895.1 Betaproteobacteria bacterium | reverse complement strand
GGCAGATTGGAGCCGAAGGCGAGCAGGCATTCCGTATGCTCGAAATCGTCGTAACAACCGGGCGGGCCGTCGGAGCCGAAGGAGCGCTTGTAGCCGGACACGGCTGAGGCCATGCACAGCGTGGTGTTGCCGTCGTAGTTGTTGGTGCCGATCACGCCGCGCGTCAGTTTGCCCAGGGTGTAGAACTCCTCGGTGAGGATCTGCCCGGTGGATACGATGGCGACGGAATCGCGCCCGTATTTTTCCTGGATGCGGATGAACTCGGCGGCGGTGCGATCCAGCGCCGCGTCCCACGACACCTCGCTGTAGGCATCAATGTTTTTGTCGCGCATCAGCGGCGTCTTGCCGCGATTGGCGGAATTGAACAGCTCGTGCTCGAAAATACCCTTGATGCACAACTTGCCCTGATTGACCGGCGCATCGGCCACACCGCGCGCGGAGACCGCCCTGCCCTGCGCGTTCAGCCCGACTTCAATCGAGCAGCCGGTGGAGCAGTAGCCGCAGGTGGTGTACTTCCAGTCAACGACGCCCTTATCGGCGATCTTGATCGGGTTCTTGGTGTGGCGTCCGAACAGCATGGTGCATCCTCCCGCGTGGGCAACACTTGGGATATAGCAACATGCGTGCCATGTATTTTTATTGTTTAAAAACAAATACTTACATGTCAATACCGGCAGGAGTCGCCCGCTTCTGGTGCAAAGCAACATACGGCGGCATTGCGTTGGTGCATCATGGCCGCCACGTTTGCTCAAGGTCAGCCGGCGCGACTGCCCTGCGGCACCGTCAACGCCTTGGGCGCGCGCCGCGTTCAGCACACACCATGAAAAAACTCTACGCCCTGAATTTTTTTGTTCGCCCGCTGCTGGTGATGGCACTCGCTGCCGCCACGCTAGTCACCACGAACGCGCGCGCGCAAATGCCGGAAATCACCCTCACCATCGCCGGCCAAAAACTAACCGCCGAAGTCGCTGCCACCAACCCCGAGCGCATGCAGGGACTGATGCACCGGCGCATGATGCCGGAGAACCGCGGCATGGTATTCGTGTTCACCGAAGTGGCGAACCACGCGATGTGGATGGAAAACACCTTCATCCCGCTGTCGGTCGCGTTCATCGACAGCAACGGCATCATCACCAACATCGAAGACATGAAGCCGCACACGCGCGACGCGCATCCGGCGGTAAAGCCAGTGCGCTACGCGCTGGAGATGAATTTGGGCTGGTTCGCCAAGCGCGGCATCAAGGCCGGGGCGAAGATCGAAGGACTGGAAAAGGCGCCGGTGCCGAAGTAAATCCGTTCACCATGCACCAAAGAAAAAAGCCCGGCATGCCGGGCTTTTTTCATACCGCAGCGGACTAAATCACAGGCCGCCGTTTTGCTGCGCGACCATGCAGAACAGCATGGGAATCGACAGCATGGTGTTGATGCGCGAGGTCATGCCGGCCAGCTTGGCGGCGGCGGCTTTTTCCTCGGGTGTAACGGTCACAATGCCCAGCGCCTTTTTCTGATTCGGCCAGATGATGAACCAGACGTTGAACGCCATCACCAGCGCAATCCACATGCCGATGCCGATGGCGGTGAAGCCTTTGCCCAAGGTCAGTGCCGTGCCCAGATAACCCGACATGCCCGCCACCAGCAAACCGGTCACCACCGTTGCCAGCGCGGCCCAGCGGAACCAGAACAGCGCCGTGGGTGCAATCACCTTGCCGATCGCCGGTTTTTGCTCATCGGGAATCTTCGGCATCGACGGTGTTTGCACGAAGTTGAAGTACCACAGCAAACCGATCCACATCACGCCCGACATCACATGCAGCCAGCGCATGACAAACGTCCACCAGACATGCTCGCCAAACTTGCCGCCCGCGCCCATGATGAAAATGAGGGCGATAAGAATTACAACACCCGCGATAATGGTCTTGCCCAACGACGAAAAAAATGCAGCCATGAATTCTCTCCTTCCAGTTAAGTTTTATTCGTTCTTGCGTCAAAGATTCTAACATAACGCTGATGCACGCCGCCCTGGCGCGACTTCGCCGCAGCCTTGCGAGGACAACGGGCATTGCTTGGCCGAACCGGTATTTTCGACGCTTACTGGCAATATTACCTGCGGCCTTTTTTTGTCCGCATGCTAGATTCGAACTATCAGCCGACAGCCAACCAACCGCAATTCCAACAATCTGCTCGCCGAACACCGCATGACAAGCTCCTCCACCCCGGCATTTGCCCAAACCATCCGCCAGCCTGTCGTGGCGTTGATAACGGCCTTTGCCGTCACCAGCCTGGTGACCTACAGCGTATGGCATTTCACCTCCAGCCGCGACGAAGCCGAAGCGCGCGTCGGTTTTGAGGCCCGCGCGCAAGAGATCAATGTGACAGTGCCCCAGTGCGCCAGCGCATGCGCGATTATGAACAAGCGCTGCTCAGCATGTCCACGGTATTCGCCTCCGGCGCGCCGCTGACCCAGGCACGCTGGATTCAGCAGTTCGAACGGCTGCGCCTGGAGCGGAATTTCCCCGGCTTTCAGGGCATCGGCTACGCGCCTTGGGTCACGCTCGAAGTCAAGGTGCGTCACGAAGTCGAGTTGCGCGCGAACGAATATTCGGACTACGCGGTGCGTCCCGAAGGCGAGCGTCCGGGCTATGCGCCGGTTATCTTTCTGACGCCCGCGAGTGAGCGCCATCGCCGGGCGATCGGTTTCGATCCCTATCACGAGCCCTCGCGGCGCATTACCATGGATGCGGCCCGCGACAAGGGGAGCGCGGCCATTACCGGGAAAACCGTACTCTCGCAGGAACAAAAAGCAGGAGCGCAACCCGGATTTGTGATGTACATGCCGGTGTATCGGCACGACGCCATGATCGCCACCACGGAGCAACGCCGCAGTGCGCTTCAGGGATACGTATTCAGCACGTTTCGCATGCACGACCTGATCAATGGCATGTTTCCGCATAAGCGGGATTTACGCATTGAGATATCCGACGGCAAAAACCCAGGCAACGATAGCCTGATGTATGACAGGCCACATCCACGCCGGGTAACGCAACCCTGCCGCGATTCTCCACAACCGTCTCCATCCCGCTTTATGGCAGGCACTGGATCGTGCGTGTCAGCACGCTGCCCGAGTTCGAAAACACGATCGGGCAAAAGGGCGCGCGTATAGCCACCATCAGCGCCATGCTGGTCTGCCTGCTGGCGCTGGCGATGATCTGGTTGCAGTTCAACCTGCGCCGCCGCGCGGAAAGCCTGGCCGAAAATATAACCCGGGACCTGGCGCAAAGCCGCGAACAACTCGAACTGGCGCTGGAAGGGTCCGACCTCGCGCTGTTTGACTGGAACATCGCCACCGGCAAGGTGCATTTGAGCGCCCGCTGGAGCGTCATGCTGGGCGGCAAGGCCGAGCCGGTGGTCACCACTTTGCACGCGCTCGAGGCGCTGGTGCCGCCGGAAGACCACGCTGCCGCCACCGCGCAGTTGCGCGACATCTTCGCCGGCCGCGGCAGCCAGTATCAGGTCGAGCATCGCGTGCGGCGCGGCGACGGCACTTACATCTGGATATCCAGCCGCGCGAAGGTCGTCGAGCGCGATACGGCGAACCAGCCGCTGCGGATGGTGGGCACCAACGTTGATATCAGCAAACGCCACGAAATGGAGCGCATGAAAAGCGAATTCATTTCCACGGTCAGTCACGAATTGCGTACCCCGGTCACCGCCCTGATCGGCGCGCTTGGGCTGTTACGCAAGGGCGCCGTCGGCCCCATGCCCGACAAGGCAAACGTCTTTCTCGACATGGCGTATCAAAATGGCGAAAGGTTGTCGGCGCTGGTCAACGACATCCTTGCGCTGGAAGACATGAACGCAGGGCGCATGACGCTTCAGATCGAACCGCTTGGCCTCGCGGATTTTCTTAACCGTGCCGTTACGGCAGGGCAATTGCATCAAACAGCCACCAACCCAAGTAACTGCTCGCGGTAAGAGTCGCTGGTTGATGCGACCAGACGCCGGGTCTTGATTCCACCCTTGCGGGATTTATCCAGCCGGAAGATATTGAGCACCATGCGGCGC
>JANPOH010000287.1:0-2648 GCA_031427895.1 Betaproteobacteria bacterium | reverse complement strand
GCGACTGCACCCAAATGTAGGACATGAAGCCGGCCAGCGCGCCGAAGCCGGCGGCGGAGGCGAGGATGCCTAAGCCGCGCGAATAAAACAGCAATAGCTTGGCGAACACCGGCAGCACGTGGATGAAGCCCATGGCCAGGGTGGCGTGGAGCAGCGCCACGACGATGACGCGGGCGAAGACTTCGTTGGCGCGGATGTAACGCAGGCTGTCGGTGAAGCTGTCGAGCAGGCTGCTGTGCGCACGCGCAATCACTTGGGCCGGGCGCACCAGGAACAGCACCGCGATCATCGTGCTGACCGTCGCCGCGCATAATAGGAAGGTGACCGGCGCGCCCGCTGCGGCAATGAGAAACCCGGCGATCGAAGGGGCGATCACGCGGCTGCCGCCGAATGCCATCGAGATCAGCGGCACCGCCGAGCGCAACATGGGCTTGGGCAGCAGGCGCGGAAAAAACGACGCGCGCGCGGGTTCGTCGATGGCGGCCGACAGCCCCCACAGAAACGCGCCCAGCGCCAGGTGCCATAACTGCGCCACGCCGAGCAGCGCCGTCACGCCGACGAGGATCATGGCGAGCGCGGCGTTAATCTGCGCGATGCCGATCAGCTTGCGCGCATCGATGCGGTCGGCCAGCACGCCGCCCAGCAGTGTCAGAGCGAACTGGGGCACGAAACCGCATAGATGGATAAAACCCAGTTGCGCCTGCGACCCGGTGATCTCGAAGGCAAGCCAGCCCAGCGTGAACGCGAACATATGCTGGCCGATGACCTGCGTGATCAGCGCCAGCCAGTAAAGGCGAAAGTCGCGCACCGTCAGCGCGAGGAGGGGATGGGCTTTCTCGTCCGTGGATGCCTCGATTTTGGTGGTCATGGCCGAAGCTTACCGCACCTGCCGCCGGATTGATTTTCGTGCCGCTGCCCGGTTACAGTGGGCGATCAAATAAAAGGAGACCGGCATGCTCCCGAGCAAATTCATCCGTCCCACGCATTCGATGCCGCCGCCGATGCCGCCGATGCATGTCGTCGATTTGATGGCCGATGCAGGATCAGCGGTGTTCGGCGCGGTGTGGCGCGCGAAGCAAGCGAGGCTCGTCGAGTGCCCGGCGTTGAGCGACGCGCGCCCGGCGTTCAAATCAACCTACGACATCGAACCCATGCCGAGCTGATGGGCTTTGACGACTCAGACTGGGAGCGGGTGCCGCCCACCGATCTGGACGGCAAGCGCGGCGGCGGCATGGTGTCGTTCCATTGGTTCCGCACCACCTTGACGATCCCCGTGCAGGCCGCGGGCTTCGCCACCGCCGACGCGGCGCATGGCGTTAAAATCACCATCGTGTAAGCCTCGCATGTGATCAACGAGCTGATCCGGCCTGCGTCGGTGATCATCACGCATGCAAACGAAGCCGCGACCGAAGGCGGCAAACTGCGGCCCATCACGCGCACCGCGGCGCTCATCAAGCAATTGAAGCCGCCCGCTCACCTTGCCATCAGCGGGCGCACGATGGAGTTCGACGGCAAAGGCAAGTGTGTTGCCGGCTGTTAAGCGCGGAGACGTCGCAACCACGGGTAGGGCGGGAGCTATCCCGCCTTGTGTGGTGATCACGCAAGGCGGAATACGCTGCTTCTCGCGCCCTGCGATTTGTTGCTAACCCTTCGTCGGCGACCAGCCATACGCCTTGACGCAGGCGCCGCCCATCAGCATCGCGCGCTCACTGTCGCTCAGGCGGTCGGTCAAGCGAAAAGGCTCGACGGCCTGTTCCAGGTTGACGACCGCGTAGGCGCGGGTCCAGTCGGTGCCCCACAGGCAGCGGTCGAATCCCCAGGCGTCGAACACGCGGGCGAGCGGGTCCCAGATGTCGGCATACGGATAGGGTTTGTGAGACAGCGTGCAGGCGCCGCTGACCTTGATGACCGCGTTCGGGCGCTTGGCGAGCGCCAGCACCTTCGGCAGATCGGCCCAGGGTTGCGGCGCGGCGGGCGGCACGTGCGGCTGCATGATGCCCAGATGGTCGATGATGAATCGCGTATTCGGATGGCGGTCGATCAACTCGGTGCCCACGTCCAGATTGCCCCAGAACAAAATGTTGACTGGAAAGTCGTACTGAACGGCGGCGCGCAGGATGCGGTCGAGGCCGGGGTCGTTTGCGGCCCGCCCGCCTTCTTTCGGCAGCATGATGCGAATGCCTACCGTGCCCGGCGATTTTTTCCACTCGGCGATCACGTCGGCCACCGCGGGGTTATCCGGGTCCACCGGCTTGACGAGGGCGAAGCGGCCGGGATGCGCCCGCTGCACTTGCACCGCGTAGCTGGCGTCGTATTGGTACATGGCAAAGGGGGAGATGAAAATCGCGCCGTCGACGCCGGCCTTATCCATCGCCGCCACCATCTCGTCACCCGTGACGTGAGCGGGCCAATTCGGCACTTTGTGCCAGGGCCGTTTCGGCGAGTTCGCCTCATAAGCGTGAATCTGCGAATCGATAATCATCATCGGTGAAACTCCTCTGTGTTAATTGTACTGTGTCACAAAGTAAATTCCCCCCTTCAAGGCTGATCTTTACCCACAATTATTTACTCAAAATCAATGACTTACCTCTGCAAGCGATCTGTAGGGTGCGCACCGCGCACGCGTCACGTGCGTAGCCGCGTGCGCT
>JANPOH010000286.1:0-8687 GCA_031427895.1 Betaproteobacteria bacterium | reverse complement strand
GCAGGCGCCCAGGCACTCGCCCTCCTTGAGAGTAAAACGGCCATCCGTCGTGGTTTCACCAAAACCGATGCCGAGCTTTTTCTTCAGATGCTCGGCGGCATGATTGGCGCCCAACAGCGCGCACGGCAGATTGGTGCAAATCGTGAGCTTGTGACGCCCCACGGGTTTCAGGTCATACATCGCATAAAAAGAAGCCACTTCGTACACCGCCACCGGCGGCATTTCGAGATACTGCGCGACGAAATCCATGGTCTCGTTCGAGAGCCAGCCTGTTTCGTCCTGCGCGATGGTCAGCGCCGCCATTACCGCGGATTGTTTCTCTTCGGGCGGGTACTTGGCCACGGCTTTGTCGATTTTCGCCAGCGCTTCGGGCGACAGCAGGGTGTTGGCAACCGCAGGCGCGTTCATCGATCCACCTCGCCGAACACGATGTCCTGCGTACCGATGATCGCCACCACGTCCGCAATCATGTGGCCGCGCGACATTTCGTCGAGCGCCGACAGATGGGCAAAACCCGGCGCGCGTATCTTCAGCCGATAGGGCTTGTTGGCGCCGTCGGACACCAGGTAGATACCGAACTCGCCCTTCGGGTGCTCCACCGCCGCATAGGCCTCGCCCGCCGGCACGTGCATGCCTTCGGTGAAGAGCTTGAAGTGATGGATCAACTCTTCCATATTCTGCTTCATGCCCACGCGCGACGGTGGCGCCACCTTGTGGCTGTCGATCATCACCGGGCCGGGATTCTTGCGCAGCCAATCCACGCACTGCTTGACGATGTTATTCGATTGACGCATTTCTTCAACGCGCACCAGGTAACGGTCGTAGCAATCGCCGTTAACGCCCACGGGAATATCAAACTTCATCTGCTCGTACACTTCGTACGGCTGTTTTTTGCGCAAATCCCATTCGATGCCCGAACCGCGCAGCATCGGCCCGGTAAAGCCCAGCGCCTTGGCGCGCTCGGGCGTCACCACGCCGATGCCGACCGTGCGCTGCTTCCAGATGCGATTATCGGTGAGCAGGGTTTCATACTCGTCGATGTAGGCGGGAAACCGCCGGGTGAAATCTTCGACAAAATCCAGCAGCGAGCCTTGGCGATTTTTGTTGAGGTCTTTGATCGCCTTGGCATTGTGAATTTTCGACGCACCGTACTGCGGCATGGTATCCGGCAGATCGCGATACACGCCGCCCGGACGGTAGTAGGCCGCATGCATGCGCGCGCCCGATACCGCTTCGTAGGTATCAAATAAATCCTCGCGCTCGCGAAAACAATACAGAAACACCGTCATCGCGCCGACGTCGAGCGCGTGGCAGCCCAGCCACAGCAGATGGTTTAAAAGCCGGGTGATTTCATCGAACATCACGCGGATGTACTGCGCGCGCAGCGGCACCTGTATGCCCGCCAGTTTTTCAATCGCCATCACATAGGCGTGCTCGTTGACCATCATCGACACGTAGTCGAGACGGTCCATGTACGGCACCGATTGAATAAAGGTTTTATGCTCGGCGAGCTTTTCGGTGGCGCGGTGCAAGAGGCCGATGTGCGGATCGGCGCGCTCGATCACTTCGCCATCGAGTTCCAGCACCAGACGCAGCACGCCGTGCGCCGCCGGATGCTGCGGGCCGAAGTTCATCGTGTAATTGCGAATTTCCGCCATGATTAGCCCTTACGGAACCCTTCGCTGTCACCGTAGTGCTCTTCGCGAATGATGCGCGGCGTGATCTCGCGCGGCTCGATGGTCACCGGCTGATAAATCACGCGCTGCTGGTCGGGGTCGTAGCGCATTTCAACATTGCCCGACAGCGGGAAATCCTTGCGGAACGGGTGGCCGATAAAGCCATAATCGGTCAGCAGGCGGCGCAGATCGGGGTGACCGGCGAACATGATGCCGTAGAGGTCAAACGCCTCGCGCTCGTACCAATTCGCCGAAGGCCATACGCCGATCACCGAATCAACCACGGGAAAATCATCTTCCGCCGCGAACACCCGCAGACGCAGACGCACGTTGTAACTGATGCTGAGCAGGTGGTATACCACCGCGAACCGCTGCCCGTGCCAGGCCCGCTCGCCGTCGTCCACGCGACCGTATGCGCTGTAATCCATGCCGCACAGATCGATCAACTGCTCGAACTTCAGTCCCGGCGAATCGCGCAGTTTTTCCGCGACAGCCAGCAGGTTTTCCGCCTTGACCACCACGGTCAATTCGCCGAGCGCAGTGTTCGCGCTCACCAGCCATTCGCCGAGCGATGCCTGCAATGCGGTGGTTAAGGTTTCGAGACGGGAAGCCATGATGGTGAGTGAGCAGACTTATGCGCGCGCGATGGTATTGGTGCGTTTGATTTTATTTTGCAGTTGAATGATGCCGTAGAGCAAAGCCTCCGCCGTCGGCGGGCAACCCGGCACATAGATATCCACCGGCACAATGCGGTCACAGCCGCGCACCACGGAATAGGAGTAGTGATAATAACCGCCGCCGTTGGCGCACGAGCCCATCGAAATCACCCAGCGCGGCTCGGCCATCTGGTCATACACCTTGCGTAACGCCGGGGCCATTTTGTTGCATAACGTGCCGGCGACGATCATCACGTCCGACTGCCGCGGGCTGGGACGAAACACGATGCCGAAACGGTCGAGGTCGTAGCGCGACGCGCCCGCGTGCATCATTTCCACCGCGCAGCAGGCCAAGCCGAAGGTCATCGGCCACAACGAACCGGTGCGCGTCCAGTTGATCAGCGCGTCGGCGGTGGTGGTCATGAACCCTTTTTCGTTCAGGTTTTCGTTCAGCGTTTCGATGGCACCCATGTTCCCTCCTACGCCGCCTCGGTAAAGCATGTGGCAAGCACCACTTTCAGCGTGTCGGCGGCTTGCGCCGCTCGCCGGTCGCATCGCGGCTCTTCGGCTCTCATCGCTACTCCCAATCCAGCGCACCCTTCATCCACTCGTAGATAAAGCCCACGACGAGGATGCCGAGAAACACCACCATGGCGACGTAACGGAACAGGCTGTCGTCGCCCGCCTGCTCGCCCAGCACGATCGCCCACGGAAACAGAAATGCGATTTCCAGATCAAACAGAATGAACAATATCGCGACAAGGTAGTAGCGAACATCGAACTTCATGCGCGCGTCTTCATACGCCTCGAAGCCGCACTCGTACGGCGACAGTTTTTCATCGGTCGGGCGATGCGACCCCAGCAGCCGGGACAAACCGCCGCCCAGCAGAATCGGCGCCACGCCGACCGCGAGGCCGACGCCGACAAACATCAGGATGGGAAAGTAGTTCTCAAGCATGCTGCATCAATCGATTACGATAGCTAACCTGTTGTTTTTAATACAATTAATACACCAACCCCTAAAACCCGCCTAATCTCGTAACACTTTTTAACCATGCAACTTCACAAACGCTGGTGCCGACGGAGAGACTCGAACTCTCACGGCTTTCGCCACCGCCCCCTCAAGACGGCGTGTCTACCAATTCCACCACGACGGCATTACCACAAAACTCGTACACCATTCCTGGGTCCAGCTTACTTTGTTACTTTGGCACCTCCGAGGCTTTTGATCCATCCGCCGGGGCAGTCGGGGCCGCCTTGTCGGACTTTGCACCCTTGTCGGATTTGGCCGACGGCGCAGCGGGGACGTCAGCCGCACCGGGGGCTTTTTGCGCGGCCGCCGGCGCCATCACGCCCTGATCAACCCCGCGTTTGGTCGAGAGCCAGGTCAAGCCCATGCTGGTCAAGAAAAACACCAGCGCCAGAACTGCCGTCAGGCGGCTCATGAAATTCGCGGAACCCGCCGAACCGAACACGCTGCCCGCGGAACCGCTGCCAAAAGCCGCGCCCGCATCAGCGCCCTTGCCGTGCTGAATCAGCACCAGGACGACAATGCCCACCGCCACGATGACATGCACAATCAAAACAATCATTTCCATAGCTCTATTACACCCTCCGCGCTCACTTGCGCTCACCTGCTCTGCAAATCGCAGCAAATTCTTCCGCCACCAGCGACGCGCCGCCGATCAATCCACCATCGATATCGGGCATCGCAAACAACTGCGCCGCATTCGATGCCTTAACGCTGCCGCCATACAGCAACAACAATCCGTCCGCCGCGCGCATGTCCTGCTCCGCCACGTGCTCGCGAATGAAGGCATGCACCGCCTGCGCTTCATCCGGCGCAGCCGTTTTGCCCGTGCCGATAGCCCACACGGGCTCATACGCCACCACCGCCCGCCCCAGTGCATCCACCCCCGATTGCGACAACACCGCATCCAACTGCCGCGCCACTACCTGCTCGGTCATGCCCGACTCGCGCTCGGCCAAGGTTTCGCCGACACACAAAATCGGCGTCAACCCTGCCTTGAGTACCGCCGCGAACTTCAGCGCCACTACGTTATCGCTATCGCCGAACAACGCGCGCCGCTCCGAATGCCCGACAATGACATAACGGCATCCAAAATCCGCCACCATGCCCGCAGACACCGCGCCGGTGTACGCGCCGTGATCGTGTTCGCAAATATCCTGCGCGCCCCACGCTATGCCGCTGCCGCGCAACAACTGCTCGGTTTGATACAAATACGGAAAAGGCACACAAATCGCGCAGCGCGTGCCGGATAGCGGTTTTAATAACGGAATCAACGACTTCAACAGCGACTGGTTCGAGGCCAGATTGCCGTTCATCTTCCAGTTTCCCGCGACCAACTTGCCTCGCATTGCAGACTCGTGTTGCCAAAACCATCGGATTTTACAGGGGTGACGACAGTGGGTCAACGAAAGCGGCATTGCCCGCATCACGGGAGTGCCTTGATTTTACGGGGATTTTATATTGCCTCCCGGACCGGGAAACGTTACCTTGCCTTGAGTCCCTCGGCGTCGATGAGACGCGGCCCTACCTCGACACCATGCTGCCTCGAAAAACACCCGATACTATCCTGCATAATGCGTGCATGGATTTCGAGAGGTTCCATAGTCATGCCCCATCGAATGCGTTTACCGTGGCTCGTGCCATTACTGGCGATCAGCGGATTTGCTCATGCCCAGTCCTACCCGACCCGGCCCATCCGCCTGCTACACGGTTTTGCCACCGGCAGCGCGATCGACGTCATGGGGCGGCCATTGGCGGCAAAGTTAAGCGACCTGCTGGGGCAGCAGGTCATCGTCGATAGCCGCCCCGGCGCCACTGGCGGCATCGCCAATGAAGGCGTGGCCAAGAGCGCGCCGGATGGCTATACCTTGCTGACCGCGCCGGGCTCATCGCTCACCGCCGTGCCGCATTTGCAGGCCGTGCGCTTTGATCCGCTGCGTGATTTTACGGGGGTAGCGCAGACCACCGCTTTTTCCTATGTGCTGGTAGCACACCCGTCCGTGCCGGTGCAAACCGCGCGCGATCTGGTGGCGCTGGCTACGTCGCGTCCCGGTTATCTGACCTACGGCTCAACCGGCGTCGGCAGCGGCTTTCACCTCGCGGGCGAGATGTTTTGTCATCTGGCCGGGGTCAAAATGCTGCACGTGCCGTATCGCGGCGGCGGCGCGGCGGCGATCACCGATTTGATGGGCGGGCGCGTGGATTTGATGTGGGACGCGCTGGCAGTGGTACGTCCGCAGCTTTTGGCCGGAAAATTAAAAGCCGTCGGCATCACCGGCTCGCGTCGCGCAGCCGTGCTGCCGAATGTGCCGACAATCGCCGAGAGCGGCCTGCCCGGTTACGAAATGCTCGGCTGGCACGGCGTGCTCGCGCCGGCGGCGACGCCGCGCGAGGTGATCGAACGGCTCAACGCCGCCATTACCAAGGTTCTGGGGATGCCCGACATCCGCGACTTGTGGGCGGCGCAGAACATGGACATCGTGCCCGCCACGCCCGCGCAGTTCAGTGACCTGATCCGCCGCGAGTACGAGCGTTACGGCGCGCTGATCAAAACGGCGGGAATCAAGCTCAACTGACAAGCGCCGATTTATTGCGGCGGACGTTGAACGTTGCGCCGCGCGTCGGCGTGCGCGTTGGTGAGCGTCACCGCCACCGGCTTGGCGGGGGTGATCGTCAATTCATATTCCCCGCCCTGCACATCGACCAGAAACAGCGTATGGATGGCGGACGATGGCGGCGGCGGAGAGGCGTCCGAAGCGGATGCCGGGTGATTCACGTTAAAAGTGCGCGTGACCACCGCATTGCCATCCTTGCTCAAGGTCGCCTGATAGGTATTCCACTTGCCGAATTCGCTGGAATTCATGGTGAAATCCGCGCGAAAATTAAAAGCCACCGGATTCATGTCCGCACTCAACGTAAATTTCACCGGCGCGTAGGCGCCCGCGGCGCCGCCCTCGGCCGGCTGCAACGGCACGCGCGCGATTTCCGCGCCGGTGACGACGCCTTCGCACCCTGCCAGCGCCCCGGCCAGCATTCCCGTCAGCAGAAGCAGCCGTGCCGCCGCACGTAATTCGCGCCATCCACGCCATGCTTTCATCGGTATTCCTTGTCAGTCATTGAGTGTCATTGAATTTCATTCATAGCGCGCCGCGCCATTAGCGCGCTGCGCGCACGGCCATCGCAATCGCCTTCGCCCAGCGGTTGGCCTTGGTGCGTGACTTCGCCTCCACCATGACGCGAATCACCGGCTCGGTGCCGGAGGGGCGCAGCAGTACCCGGCCATCGCCACCCAGATCGCCCTGCGCCTGCTCCAGCGCGCGGCGCACGCCGGCGTGCGCCGGATAGCCGGCGCGCTGCCTGACCGGCACATTAATCATCACCTGCGGAAACAGCGCCACCGGCGCGCACGCCTTGGTCAAGGTTGATGCGGATTCACACAGCGCGCGCAGCACCTGCAACGCGGCAACGATGGCGTCTCCCGTCGTGTGCTGATCGAGGCACAGAAGGTGCCCGGAATTCTCGCCGCCGAATTTCCAGCCGCGCTCAGTCAGCATTTCCAGCACGTAACGGTCGCCGACTTTCGCGCGCGCAAAGGGTATTTGCAACTTCGCCAGCGCGTGCTCGAACGCAAGATTGCTCATCTGCGTGCCCGCCACGCCGCCGTTGAGCGCGCCGCGGCGCTGCGCGTCGCGCGCGATCACATACAGCAACTGGTCGCCGTCATAGGCCACGCCGCGCGCATCCACCATCACCAGGCGGTCGCCATCGCCGTCGAGCGCGATGCCGAGATCGGCGCGATGCGCCTTCACGGCCTTCTGCAATGCCCGCGGGCTGGTCGCGCCCACGTTGCGGTTGATATTAAAACCGTCGGGCGCGGCGCCGATGGCAATCACCTCCGCGCCCAATTCATGCAGCACCGGCGGCGCGACGTGGTAGCCCGCGCCGTGCGCGCAGTCCACTACGATCTTCAAACCATGCAGATTCAGATTGGAGGGAAAGGTGCTTTTGCAAAATTCAATATAACGGCCCGGCGCATCGCTGATGCGGCGCACCTTGCCGATGTGCGCCGACGCCGCGCAAACCAGCGGCTTGTCGATCTGCTGCTCGATGGCCGACTCAACGCTGTCCGGGAGCTTGGCGCCGTCACCGTTGAAAAACTTGATGCCGTTGTCGTCGTACGGGTTATGCGACGCGCTGATCACCACGCCCGCCGCCAGCCGCAACGCGCGCGTGAGATACGCCACCGCCGGCGTGGGCATCGGCCCAACCAGCAGCACGTCAACGCCGGCGGCAGTGAAACCCGCCTCAAGCGCGGACTCAAGCATATAACCGGACACCCGCGTATCTTTACCGATCAATACCGTCGGGCGCTCGGCGCCCGATACCCTCGCCGCCAGCACCTTGCCGGCGGCATAGCCGAGGCGCATCACGAAATCGGGAGTGATCGGCGCCTTGCCGACCTTGCCGCGAATGCCGTCCGTTCCAAAATATTTTCGGGTCATGGGTTTACAGAAATAAGCGATAAACAGTCAGCGGTTAACGATGATCGGTGAATAGTAACCCCATCCGCGAAATAGACACTATTCGCCGTTCACGATTCACGGTTCATCGCCGCAAGCACCGCCAGCGCATCCCGCGTTGCCGCCACGTCATGCACGCGCACGATATGCGCGCCGTTTTGCACCGCCAGCATCGCGGCGGCCACGCTGGCGTGTACTCGCTCGACAGGCGTGCGTCCGGTAATTTTTCCGAGCATCGCCTTGCGTGAAAGCCCCGCCAGCAAGGCGCCGCCGAGATCGTTGAATTTTCGCAGGCGGCGCAGCAGCGCAAGATTGTGTTCCAGCGTCTTGCCGAAGCCGAAACCCGGATCGACGACGATACGCTCGCGTGTTATTCCCGCGCTTTGCGCCGCGCGCACGCGCCGGGCGAGATAGTCGTGAACCTCGTCCACCACGTCCGTGTAGCGCGGATCCTGCTGCATGGTGCCCGGTTCGCTCTGCATGTGCATGATGCAGATGGCCGCGCCCGTGTGCGCCACCGCCTCGAAAGCGCCCTGCGCGCGAAAGCCGCATACGTCATTCACCATGGAAGCCCCCGCCGCAACAGCCTCGCGCATCAGCGCTGGTTTTTGCGTGTCGATGGACAACGGCAGCGCACCGCCCGCAAGGCGCTCGATCACCGGCAGCACGCGACGGCGCTCTTCGTCGAGACTCACGGGTGCGGCGCCGGGGCGGGTGGATTCACCGCCGATGTCAAGGATATCCACCCCCTCGGCGATCAAACCCTCGCAGTACGTAAGTATCTGTTTTAATTCAGAAAATTTAC
>JANPOH010000285.1:0-2659 GCA_031427895.1 Betaproteobacteria bacterium | reverse complement strand
TGGCGTGTTCGCGTATGCCTTCGAGTCCCTTCGACGCACTTACCCGGCTCTGTGTCCGGCATGCGGGGTTCCCTCCGGCCTTCCCTGTGGCTATCCCCCTTCCCTCCATCACCTCCGCCGGGCAGCATGTAAAAATGGGGTCAGACACGATTCTTTTAATCGTGTCTGACCCATTTATGCGGTGAATGCGCCCAGTCTTCATGCACTTCGAATGTATGCCGGCCGCTGCCGACTACGGGGTACTGTGCTGACATGCTATCTCCTTTGCTGGCGGCTACTCCGCCTTGATGCCTGCGTCGTCGATGACCTTGGCCCAGCGCGTGTATTCAGATTTGATATAAGCCGAAAAGTGCGCGGGCGATGCGCTGCCCTGTAACTCTACGCCCTGATTCGCGAAACGCGTTCTTATCTCTGGCGCTTGAATGAACTTCGCAATCTCCGCATGAATGCGCGTGAGAATCTCAGGCGCCGTACCGGCAGGTGCGAGCATGCCATTGAAGATGCTCGCCTGAAAACCAGGCACTGTTTCGCTGATCGCTGGCACCTCCGGCAATAACGCGGCGCGCGTTGGCGCTGTGATTCCCAGCGCGCGCAGCTTGCCGCCGCGCACGTGTTGCAACGATGTGCTCAGGTTATCGAATTTCATCGGCACCTGCCCGCCGAGCAGATCGATATTGGCCGGGCCGTCGCCGTTATACGGAATGCGCATGATGCGCACATTGGCCATGCGGCTGAAAAGCTCCATCGCCAGATGCGAACCGGAGCCGTTGCCCGATGACCCGCAGTTCAATTCACCCGGACGCGCTCTTGCCAACGCGATAAGCTCCTTGACACTTTTCACCGGCAATGAAGGATGCACCACCAGCAGTTGATGCAGCGTGGCGATGAGGCTGATACCCGCGAAATCGCGCACCGGATCGTACGGCGGATCGCGCATCATCTTCGCCGCAACCAGCGCGCTCTGCGCCACCATGATGAGCGTGTATCCATCCGGCGCGGCACGCGCGACGCTGCCAAACCCAATGGTGCTGTTCGCGCCCGGCCGGTTCTCGACGATCATGCGCTGACCGAGGCCTTCGCCCACCTTGTCCGCGACCGAGCGGCCCATCAGATCGAGATTGCCGCCGGGTTGTACGGATACGATCAGACGTATCGGTTTCACCGGATAGGATTGCGCCCATGCAGGGGCGGCTAAACCATTCGTCAGGATACCCAACACCACAAGTTTTCCAATCAGCTTCATTCTATCCTCCGCGATCGGCACGCACGAACGTCTTGATCTCCTCGACACAGCGTTCGGGCGCAAGCAAATTGATACCATGGCCGTAGCCCTCGAACGCCACCACCTTCGCGCGCGGCATGCGCTCACGCATGGCGCTTCTATGCGACTCATCCGCGATAAGACTGTTGGCGCCGCCGAGGATCAGCGCCGGCGTCTTGATCTCCGGCAGCCTCGGCCACAAGTCGCCCGACGCGACCGCCTTGTCCATGCCATTGGCGACGTGCACCGGCGTCTTGTCCATCTGCGCGATATACCATTCGCACAGCGTGGGCGATGCTTTCGTGGTGTCGATACGATAAGACAACGTTTGCCGGCACCAGCCGCCCACGCCAAATTTTTCAAATGCGGCCGCACGCGTGGGTTCGCCCAGGGTGTAAGTCGTGGCGATCTGTGCCGAGCGTTTGAACGGCGTATCGCATAGCGTCAACGTGTGCAGACGGTCTGCGTGATTAAGCGCCGCCGTCATGCCGACGATGCCGCCGGAAGACTCACCCACCCAATGCACGCGCTCGATGCCCAGCACATCCATCAGGCGTATCGCGTCGCCGGCAAGTTGCTCGAATGAATACGCACTGCCCGCGGGCGGCTGCGTCGTTTGGCCGCAGCCGCGCGCATCGAACCTCAACACGCTGAATTCACTGGCAAGCAACGGCACCCACGCCTGCCAGAACAGCATGTTGCGCGCGTAGCCGTGATACAGCAGCACCGTCTCGGGCGGCGTTTCGTGCCATGGCGGCGTGTAGTCGGCGAGTTCATAGTGGATGTCGATATCGCCGGCGCGCACGGTGTTGTAGTGGTGTTTCATCATCAACGCAGATGTCTTTGCAAAATAGAACTGATTTTACCTGACATTAATAAGTCGTTTATAAACAATTACTTACCTAATCCGCACGCAACCCAAGTATGGGAATTTCAAACGCCATTTTTGCATAAACCCCAATGTATCCCGGCCCCGTCAAGGGGTCAATTGAGCCGCTTTCATAAAAATGGGTAGAGTAGAGAGCAGGCTCGCACCTGCCCTCCCTCATCAAACCGTGCATGCAGTTTTGCGAGCTTTTGCTTCGCAAAAGCCCTGCTTACCCCGATTCCCGCACACGGCTTTCCGATGCACTGGGCAATTAAACTTCCGATACGTGCCGTCCCTGCTACTCCGACGGTTCGCTGACGTGGCTTCCATTGCCTGCACGTCAACTCGACGGCCTTCCCTATTCAGACACGAGGTCGGCAACCGCATAAAGTTTACGAGGCTACTTGTAGGTTCACTTGCGTTACGGCCTGCATCTTTGTCGTTTAGGAACTCACGACCTTCGATTGCTCGAACGCCGCTCCTGCGTGCTACCAAGGCGTATGGACAATTCCTTGGACGGGACTTTAACC